>JAFSOM010000426.1 GCA_017447005.1 Oscillibacter sp. | reverse complement strand
GGTATTCCGGGTCATGGGCTTTCAGGTTGTCGTAGACTTCCTCGTAGGCGTCCAGAAAGTTGCTAATCCACTCCGTTCCGGTCCAGCGGTACGGCTCGACGCCCTTGGATTCGTCCCCGGCGTAATGGTACATGGAACTGGTCAGCACAATGCCCGCGATGTCCATGTCGTTGGCATAGAGCAAAGCGCGGATGACGCTGTCCTGGTCGTCCACCTCGCCGTCCGTGGTGATAACGGTACGGGCCTTCTCCTGTTTCGTCGCGGTCACGACGCCGGACGCCTCCGGCGCGTCCTCCGGCTCATTGGGAACGCCGGATTCTTCGGAAACAGTCGCCGTCTCCGGCGTTTGCTCCGGTTCGGCGCTCTCCTGTCCGCCGCCGGACTGACAGCCCGCCAGTAGCGACATCAGCATGACCGCCGCCAGTAGCCATGCAAGCGTTCTTCTTCTCATACTTTCTTCCTCCCAGTTGCAAAAATGTGAAACAGGCTTGCCTGCCGTTTCCTGTACCGGGTTTTCGCTCACGTCCTGCGCCGCGCCCTTGTGCGATACCGCAATGGACGCCGCTTTCGCCGCTCGTTCCGTGGTAGTTCAATCTATTTCAAGGAAATCCAAGTTGAGAAAGGTTCCGCAGAACTCATATTCATTATAGCGCAACTTTGCCCCTTTGTCACGCGCAATTTTCCGCCCGTTTCGAGAAAATCACCTGCGTGATTTTTTTTGCTGAGACGTTCGGAATCGCTGTGTTCTGTGCGGACAGTCTTATGGCGCGCGGACTGCACGCGATTCGGATGGAACGCGCCGTGAAACTTCCGGTAGTGGAAATCCGCGTCACCGCGCAGGAACTGGGCGACACCCGCTTCCGATTTGGTATGCGGCCCCTGTCAGTTGGCGAGCGGAATCGGCTTGTATTCATGACAGGGCGCGGGATGCCTTACGGTCTGGCGGGGCGGCTCCGGTCATCAAAGTTTGTTCGCGCAACGAGATGAAGGCGCAGTGTCCGGATATTATCGACTTTAACGCAGGCCCCGCCGCTACAGGAGAGCGTACTATTGCCGAGCAGGGAGAGGAATTGTTCCGTTTTATTCCGGACGTTGCCTCCGGGAAGAAAAAGCCGTATTCCGAACAATATAAGCTGGTTAATGACCTTTGCGTTTTTAACCCCGCGCCCATTACGTAAGATTCCGACAAAGCGGAACGCGCCGTATCAGTCAAAGAC
Source organism: Oscillibacter sp. (assembly GCA_017447005.1). Taxonomy (GTDB): domain Bacteria; phylum Bacillota; class Clostridia; order Oscillospirales; family Oscillospiraceae; genus Oscillibacter. The sequence continues at coordinate 15,957 of JAFSOM010000426.1, read as the reverse complement.
ATGATTCTTAAGCAGGCAATCGACGAGCGCCGCGAACGTGACGCCGCCGCGCTGACCGATTCCGGGGCCGTCGAGGTCTGACAAACAAAATAAGAGGCGGCGCTGTCGGGGAGTTTACCCGATAGCGCCATCCTTATTTGATATTAACATTCTGGATGTTATTTTGCTGAAAGTTAATATGAATTTCCTTGTTTTCCGCCTGTTCCGCCCATGTGGAGAGAATTTTCTCCGCCATTTTGGACGTTGTCCATTCCCGTTCTCCCGCCGCTTTTTCAAAGCCTGCCTTGTGCGCGACGTAGTGCGAATTGTGATAACTTCCGTTTTCTTCTCCTTCATGCGCCTTCCCCTTTCTTACGTATACATTGTAACCATTTGTAACTTGACAAAACAGGATTACAAGAGTTGCAATGATTACATTATAGAGAGGAGGTGAATCAGATGTTTTCTATTGATGATGTTCTGAACGTTGCGCAGGTTGCCCGTGAGGAAGGTCACAAAAGAAATGACGAAGTCCGGGGTTCGATTGCAATGTATTGCGAGAGGATTGTACGCGCCCTTTCCCGGACAAATCAGGACGTGGTTACAGTAGACCGCCATAGCCATCACTATCAATTAGAGATTCACCGTGACAACGGCGGCAATATCGTCAGCATTGACGTAATACGCGCCCGACATAGCCACCATGGTATGAAATTAACCTGCTCTATCATACGTGACGGCGACGCATGGACAGCCAAAAGCGCCGCGGTGGACCCCCTCAAATACGAACGTATGCGTAAACGAATCAGCCGTATCGCTAATGCGCTTGAAGGCGACTGATGAAAGTCAAACGTCAGATGATTCGGCGCGGGGACGCGGACGCCGCACGGGATTTTATCAGGCCCGTCTGCGCCGGGAAGTCTTCCCCAAACGCGGATTCAGCCGGAACGGGATTAAAACTCCTGTTCCGGCTAAATCTTTGCAATCTGAACTTTTACGCTACGTTTCCCGACGGCGTCGGGGCAATGGAATCGTCAGCGCGCCATGCAGGGCTTTTTGTTGTCGAACGTCCAGCCGGGAATCAGGCGCCGCATACCCACGGCGTCGTTACGCGCTCCCTTGCCATGGCATTTATCCATGTAGAGCTGATGAGCCTTTTCAATCTGGGCGCGGTCGGCCTCAATGCCCAAGCCGCCCTTGTTCGGAAGGTCGATACAGCCGCTCATGATTTGCATAGGCGCTTTGGTCAGGCGTTCGCGGCCTTCCCGCCAAATCCAGTGCGTGTCGATACCGTTCATCTTGCCCGGAAGCGCCGCCGCGCACTGTAGCGCCATCGCCAGCGAGTTGAAGTACGAGAACGAGATAGCGCCTACGCAACAGGCCAGCGCAAGCGGGCTAATGCCAAGCTGTCCGGCAATCGGGGCGGACAGCTCCGCGGCGGTTGTCATGGCGACTGTCGCGGAGCCGAGCGCGATACGCATCATGGCGGCGATGATGAACGGGATAATGACCGCCGGAATGGGCCAAGAAAGAACCAGTTCGCCGAGCGCGTTGTCGATTTCCGACACGCTGATGACGTTACCCGGAGAGCCGCCCGCGCCCGTAATAGCATAATAATACCCGTGTCCTTAATGGCGTCGTCCATGATTTTGAGGACTTTCTTCGTATCGGCCTTGCCCATGAGACCGTAAATCGCCAGAAGCGTTCCGATTCCCAACGCCACAATCGGCGCGCCAAGGAACGTCACGACCTGATTGGAATCCCGGTAAAGTCGAGCGCGGTCTTTGTCTTGGAAACCAGTACAATCATCAGAATGATACCGATTGCCAAACCCAACAGCATTCTTGTGGATTCCGCCATGTCGCATTCTCCTTCCACGTTGTTTTCCGGAACGCCGGAAACAGTCGGCGTCCCCTGAACTAATTTCATCATAACAGAACTTTTCAGGCGGTACAATTCGCGGGACGACTAAAGAGCCGTCCCGTCCTTTATCCGAACTATAAATTTTCAGAATAAGAAATTTTTTGATTTCAAACATTTCACGCGTATTCCGTTTTGTGGTTGTTTCTTCGATGAAATCAGAATCTTTTGCGCTGTTTTCATAAATTTAGAAGTATTTTTCATCAGTTTAGACAATGCAAACGGATGCTCACAGAGACATTAAGGAGGGACGGACGCGGGTAGAGGGCGCGCATTATGAGTCGTTCAATGTTTGAGGAATGAGAAACGACGCGTCATGAGGGAATTTCTTGTAAATCCGCTTAAACGCAATCCTTCCGGATTCTTCCAGCGCAAATTTTGCATATCTATCCTGTTCTTGCGGAATCCTAAGAACCGCCTAACGCATTAGCTTTATAATCTCTGAATCGTTTCCATTTTGGCGACGTTGAAAAGCAATGCTGTGACGCGGGAACAGGAAGCCGCCGCTTGCGGCGTTTCTGTCCTGACTTCTTTGAATTTAGACAGAAAGGCAGTCGTTTTCGTTTTCCGATAGCCGCAATTGGGACTTTCGCAAAAACAACGCGGCCTAAATCCCCTATTTAGGACAGGGCGTGCGTACAATGCCGGGAGAGGGCGAAAAAATGCTCCTTCCGTCGCCTTACGGCGAAATCTTCCAAAAAGGGGAGACTGTTGCCCGGTTCCTTGCGTGCGGAATGAATACGATTCGACTGAAACAGGCAGTTTTATGATGAAAGCGACAGGAATCGTGCGCCGGATAGATGATTTAGGCCGCGTTGTAATACCGAAGGAAATCCGCCGTACCATGCGTATCCGGGAGGGCGACCCGCTGGAAATCTACACCAGTCGGGAAGGAGAAGTGATTTTCAAGAAGTATTCCATGCTGGGCGGCGTGGAGGATTTCGCGCTCCAACTCTGCGAAACCATGAGCCGCTGTACGGGCCGCGTCTGCGCGATTGCGGACAGAGACATCGTGCTGTCCGTAGCGGGCGGACACCGTGAACTGAAAGGGAAACACGTCTCGGCGGAACTGGAACGCGTGATGGAAAACCGCCGCATCTACAGGCGTTTGGAGCATGAGACGCCAATCAGCGTGTCGACAGAGACGGAAGGCGCGCTGGACATTGCCGCGCCGATTCTTTCGGAAGGCGATTTGCTGGGCGTCGTACTCTTCCTGCTCCCCGAAAACGGCGAACCCGCCGGGGAAACGGAATACAAACTCGCGCAGACTATTGCGGCGTTTCTTGGAAAGCACATGGAAACCTGAACTGGATTTTGCATTTCAGCATATAAAACCCTCAAAATACGAGCGATGAATGGATTTCCGCACGGGAACCGATGTCCGCCGCCTCGCGAACGAACGCGGCGGACGCGCTCCCGCAAATCGACGGATTCCGCCTCCTCCGTCACATGGAAATCATCGGGTAGAATTTCTTGTCGGATGTGCAATTTTCTTGGACAAAATCGGCATAAATCCGTCCATAAAGAAGCTCCCGGCGTTATGTTTATTAGAACTCATTCCTCCGGACGTGTCAAGCAAAACATAACTTTTCAAATTCTCCGAATTTGCCATGGCTTTAAAATGCCGCTTTTTCAAAAATGTCGAAAAGCGCGAATTTTTGATTTTTTCTGATTTGCGAAAACCGCTTTAAAAAGGTCACTTTTTGAAAATTCACCGTATAATTTTGAATTTCAAGGGAAATTCGGATATTACTATCATTGTTCGTGTCTCAAAAGTGACTGAAACGACGCTTTCTCATCGCGCCTTTTCTTCGTCGCCGGACTGCTCCTCTTGAAACAAATCCTCGAATTTCCATCGGACTTCAAGGTGATGCTTGTCCATTACCAGTACACGGTCAATGTCTTCGTACATATAAGGAAGTCATGTCCCTAAAGCTATTAAAATAGCGGACAGTGTGAACAGCGCCTAAGAAAACGAAAATGCTCCTACAGGTATCCGAACTTCCGGAATATGTTATTCCGGCGCGTTGCTTTTTCCCTTATGATAACAGATACTATAACAAAGTTATAGGACGGGATTAAAGGGCTTGACCGCTTATCGTTCTTTGATTGACTTGAAAATTTAATAAATTTTAACAATTTAAGCCGATTTGTGAAAAAAGCTCGGACTGCCTTCGTTTATTCGCTATTGGCGTCAATTTTCGCTTATTTCCTAAGAAAATCCCTATGCTGTAAGCGGCGCCGCTACGAATATAAGCTCTCAAAATGTTGCGATTTTCGATGAAATTTGAGAGTTTATAATAGTAACCCTTTACACATAACGCTTTCCTTAACAGTTTGCCCAATTCTATTGACAACCCGTCAAAAATTTGTTATAATATTTCCAAAAGAGAACTCATATGCGTCCCTTCCTCTCAATGGTTCGCAGGAAAGCGCGAACGCGTTTCTGGTGACAATGCCCTTCCGCAACTGCAATTTTGGGCCTCAATGAGACTGGCGAAATACGGAGCGCGTATTCTTACGAAAATTTGCATATGGGCGGAGGCGTGCGCGATTTTATCCGCGAATCCGCCGGACGGACTGATTTTGCTTGCCGCGCCTGTGAGCGCTGAAATGGGCTTCCATACCAGAACGCCGGAGTTTTATGGTTCCGCTGATAAGATAATGAACCCAAGTCAATTTGAATCCATGCGCTCATTTCTTCCTGATGGTTCGGCGGTACATTGCATTTGAGAGAGAAAATTACGGGTAGTTCGATAGTTACGAACCTCAAGCGGGCGACGGCCCCGCCGGTATCCCGCCGGAAGAGCAGTGGCGTGAAGCGGCTGACTGGATTCGCTGGCTTATCCGGGACGGCGAATCCGTTTCCGCGCCCGGCGCCTGAAAGCCGTGAACCTGAGAGCGACTGACGCGACGAGCGCGTAAGGGGGTTGAAAACGTCATGAGGCGCGGCAAACGAACGCTTTACAGTTTTATTCTCTCTGTCCTGCTGGCGCTTTCCGCGTGCGCTTCCGTACAGAACCCCGTTTCCGAAAGTCCCGGATACGAATCCGGCGCGGAATTTTCCGTCGCGGCGGCGCGGGACGCGCAAAGCGACGGGACAAAAACGATACGGCTGGGCAGTTCGCCTTACGCCCTGCGGATTTCCCGCGAATTTTCCTCTTTGCGCGTATCGAATGAGGATTGGGAAAATGATATGGTAGCCGCTTATCATAACGGCGATAAGCTGTTGGATTTCGCCGTCTACCAGTTTTCTAAAGAGGGCTATCCGGATACGCTGAAAGAGTTCGTGGAAGAGGAGGCGGCGGAGTACGAAGCCTCGGAAATTGAGACGGATGAAGCCGTCAACGGAATCCCCATCGGCTATTACCGTTCCATGGACAATTACGGCGGCGTATACCGCAACGGCGTGACTTACGCGCTGGAAAACGACGATGAATATATCGAAGTCGATTTCTGGTTTATCGGCTATCAGGCGGAGGAGGAGGCGCGGAAGATTATCAGTACGCTGACGGTACTCGAAAGCGAAACGCTGTCTCTCGGCGGGTATCAGATTCGCGTCCCGGAGGACTTTTCGCTTGTCTCCGGCGCGGACGCGAATCCCGCCGTTTACGCAAGCGGAAACGATTTCCTGCGCCTGTACGTAACTCGCTTTCCCGCCGGGGGAATGTCCCTGACGGAGTTTGCCCGCTCGGAAGCCCTGCGCAAAGGCGGCTCGAATATGGAAACGGACGCGAAAATCAACGGCATTCCGGCGGCGTCCTATTGCGCCGTGGAAGCCACGGACGGCGCGTTCCACAGTACGCTGACCTATGTTCTGGAGGACGACGGCGGCTTTATGGCGCTGACGTTCCGTCTGGACGGAATCACGGCGGAGGCGGAGACGGAAAACATTTTGGACACGTTAAGCGCGCCCTAATGCGCAACATTTAACGGAGCGTAACTTTGAAAGGAGTTCATCACAATGGCGCTTATCATCAGCATGAACCGCGACGGCGACAGCCTGACGGTCTCTCTGGACGGAAGATTAGATACCACGTCCGCGCCGAAACTGGAAGCGGAACTTCGTCCCGTCCTTGAAGACGGCGTGAAAAATCTGGCGATTGACCTGAAAGAGCTGGATTACGTCTCTTCCGCCGGACTGCGCGTTTTGCTCTCTACGCGGAAAATCATGGACAGACAGGGAGACATGGTCGTGCGCAACGCGAATGAAGCCGTGATGGAAGTTTTTAAAGTTACGGGCTTTACGAGCCTTCTGAACATCGAGTAAGGCCCGGTTCGCGGCATTCCGTCCGGCCCGATTGTCGCTGAAAATCCCGCAAGGCCGTGGAGGTAGGAAAGGAGTTTTGCTTTGGAATATACCATCCAAGAAATGATTGCCCGACAAGGGCGCGTTTTGGAGGAAACGGATTACGCCCGCTCCAATCGGGATATGCTGAACTTCCGCCTGTTTTCCGGGGACTTCTACGAGTGGAACGGCGGCAAACTGCGCTTCAAACAGTGCGCCGACGTGATGGACTTTGAACAGGCGGCGGAGGCGTTTCCGCCTTTTGCGGGCGTTACGTATAAGAGCCGGGAAAAATTTCCCTACTTTGTCGGCGGTCTGGACATGCTGACGGCGGCGACGGAACACGGAGAAACGATAGCCGTGGAGGGCGGCCCGTGCCTGTTCGGGGAGTACGAGGTAGCGGTATCTGTCCGGCTGAAAGACGGGGAAACGCGCCTGTTCGACTACGCCAACGGCAAAGCCTATCTGGAATTGACAGGCTTTGAGGAAACGGACGGACTGACGGACTATCTCCGACTGAACGGAGAGCGCGTGGAGGAGATTGCTTTCCGTCAGGACAAATGGAAACTGACTCCGCAGGAATACTTAAACCTCCGCTATCCGTTCGAGATTGCCGCCGCGCTTGGCGGGCCGCTGGTGATTCCCATTCCGGATATGTCCTACCGGAAATATCTGCTATATTCGCTGGAGTACGTTTCGGAGGACATCCGGAAACGGGCGCTGGAGGAGTTCGACGGGATTCTAAACCGTATCGCCGACCTCTATTTGGACGCTGTCGAAAAATTGCAGGCGCGGTTTCAGATTAAGCGCTTTATCTGCGTCCACCGGCGCGACCCGGCGACGCTGGAACGCTGGTATGACAGGCGCGCCGCCTACATCGAACGCGGCAAGGTTCTGCGAAGTTTGACGCGTCTGCCGGAGAAAATCGAACCTATCAAAGACTATATCTCCATGCCCGCGTTGCCGTTCTACCTCTTTGGCGAAACCAACCTTTTGCAAGTGGACAGCGTGGACGAAACCGACTCCTACCGCAAATGCCGGAAAGCGCACAAGAACGCCGTTCATATGGGATGTATCCTGATACCGGAGCTTCTCAGCGGCGACGGCGTCCACACGCTCTACAACGCGCCGCTGCAATGGAAGGAGTACGGGAATTACGATGAAGAGGAAAAGCCGTCAAAGGAGGATTGAATGATGTCGCAACCGCTTCAAGAGAAAATGCGAAACGCTTTCCTCTCATTCAAGGAACGCCTGTTCTTTCGCGGGTTGACGCCTATGGATTTGTATATGGGAATCCTTGCGGCGGCGCTTGTTTTATTCTGCTGGCTGTTTTCCATGCCCTTTTCGGAAGTGTTCACGTCCACTGCGGAAATCACGCTGGGCTACAGCGCCAAACAGGACGAACAGGGGCTTTATTACGTCGCGGACAACGGACACAGCCGCCTGATTTGTTTCGACGGAGAAGGCCGTATCCGCTATGCCGTGGTCAATCCTTCGGACGGCGCCGGCTATATTGAGGATTTCGCCATTGACAACGGGCTTGTTTATCTGTCCGAAACGGTCTGGGACGGAATGCTGTTGTCCGGGGAAGTCATCTCCGTTTACAAAGGGGAACGCCGCGTCCGCACGATTGCGGAGCGGGACTACAGCGGCATGACGGTCAACAAACATCGCTTTCACGGAATCACCGTTCAAGACGGCGTGCTGTCCTATATCGAATGCGAGGACAACGCGATTGTCCCGCACTGGATTACCCTTTCGGACGGGGAAGAGCGCACGCAACGAATTTACTTTGACAACGCGTTCAACGCCGTCAGCGACTGCGCGTTTGATGGCGACGCGTTCTACGTCATGGAAAAGAACGGGAACATTACGGTCTTTGAGGACGCGAGACGCTTACTGGTCTATTCCACCCGCTGGAAGGGCGAGGAAAACCGCGTCCCCTACCGTATGACCATTACCCCGGACGGCGCGGTTTGCTTTATCGACATCCGCGCCGGACAGGCCGTGAAAGTCGACGCCGCGCTCCGTCAGAGCGTCCCCATCTGCGAAGAAACGATTTCTCAAACCGTTCACTTCGCGCCGGACGGAACCGCCGCCCTGTATCTGGAAGAGGACGGTTTGCGCGTCGTCTCCGATACGGGCGCGAAAACCTATCTGACGTTGCACAAACCTGCGTGGCGGATTGCGTTGCAAATCGTATGGTTCGCGGCGGTCATTCTGATGGCGCTCCTGCTGGCGTTCCTCCTGCTTCGCGGCGCGATTGCATTCTTTACCCGGAAGTACGACACGTTTCAGTTGATTTCCTTCTGGGTGATTGGCGCGGTTGCGGCGGTCGCGGCGACGCTGTGCGGAATGCTCATCGGCAATTTCAGCGCCATTTACCGCGACCGGATTATGATTCAGATTGAAAACAGCGCCCGTATCGTGGCGAATCAGATTCCGGCGGGGACAATTTCGCAGATAACGCGGGCGGAGGATTTCGACGGCGACGCCTATGAGACGCTCTGCGAGGTGATGGAGCGGGTCTTTCCGATGGATTTGGACATTAACCGCCAACTTTACTGTAACATTCTGCGCCTGTCCGACGACGGCGAAAGCGGCTTTGCGGTGGCGTATCTTGACCAGTCCGTAGGCTCCTATTTCCCGCTGGACGAAACGGAAACGGAGGAGGTGCGGCAGGTTTATCAGGCGGAAAACGGCGCGTCAAGCGTATGGAACAACGCGCTTGCGGACGTTGCCGGGATGTTCCTTTCGGTAAAAGTTCCCGTTTATGAAAACGGATTTGTCAGCGGCGTCGTGGCGGTCGGCATGGGAACGTATGAGATTGAGCATATGATAAGCCGTCTGCAAGTCCAGATTCTGTTGTCCATCATCGTTATCATGATGTTAATCTGGCTGATTATCTCCGAGGTTATGGCGTGGTTCGCCAACCGGAAAATATATCGGCGCGCAATGGACGAGGGCGACGCGAACGCCCTGCCCGGGCACTTGATTCGTCTGCTGGTGTTCGCGGTGTTCGCCTGCTACAATATGACGGCGACATTCCTGCCGGTTTGGATTCTCCGTAACAGCGGACTGTTCCCGGAAGCGTCGCGGGATTTGATGGCGTCCCTGCCGATTACGGTCAATATCTTTATCATAGGCGTGATGTCTCTGTGTACCGCCGGAGCGGTACGGCGTCTGGGACTGGGGCGCATTATGACCCTGAGCACGGCCTGTTCCCTCTTTGGAAACCTGCTGATGTTCCTGTTTCCCTCTTATTACGCCGTTTTCGTCGGACTGTTCTTTGACGGCGTCGGCGTGGGCCTGATTACGAACGCGACGTATGTACTGCTGACGTATATCAAAGACGAGGTCAATCAGCAATGGGGTTTCACGCTGTTCAACGCGGCGTATCTGTCGGGAATCAACTTCGGAATGCTGTTAGGCTCCCTGCTGGCCGTGGCGCTCGGACAGCGGCCCGTGTTCCTGATTGTGGCGCTGGTATGGCTGTGCCTGATGCTGGTCGGGAATCTGATGTTGCGTCAACTGGCCGAACTGCTGGCGGCGGAGGCGCGGGAGGAGACCGGAAAAGCGGAAATTTCCTTCGGGCGTTTTCTCTTCAACAAGCCTGTCATGAGCTTCTTTGTCCTGATTCAAAACCCGTATATCGTCTTCAATAGTTTCGTGTTCTACTTCGTCCCGCTGTTCTGCGGGAACATGGGCTACGATGAAACCATTGTTTCCATTTTGATTATGCTGTATTCGGAAGTCGCCGTGCTGACGGGCGATATGCTGACCAACCGGGTGACAAAACTGCTGGGCAATCGGGGGATGTACGCGGCGTATGCGACGAATATCGCCGCCGTGATGGTCTTCGCGCTGACGCGCAATATGCTGGGCGTGGTTCTGGCGCTGTTGATGATGGGAACCGCCGCCGCCTACGGAAAGACCTTGCAACAGACATGGTTTCTCAAGCAAAAACGCGTGCGGCAGTACGGCGAGGACCGCGCTATGGGCGTGTATAACTTCACGGAAAATATTGGCGAATCGCTGGGGCCGATTGTGTTCGCCCGTCTGATGGCGCAACGTCCGCTTCTGGGCGCGGTTTCCGCGTTCTGCGGCGCGATTACGGCCTTGGGCGCCGGACACTTTGTATTAAATCAAAAGGAGCTGAAAGAACTATGAAAGAATACCGGAATCCTCTCCGGCGCAGTATTCTGTTCGGGTGCGGCTTATTTGTGGTTCTGCTGTGCCTGACGCTCTCCGTTCTGGGCTATATCATCTACTATCAGGGAATGGTAGAGAAGTACCAGACCTACATCGGGGACGCTTTGCGCCTGACCATGACGGAAATTGACGGGGAGGACTTGAAAGCCTGTATCGAAAGCGGGGAAAAGTCCGAACAGTTTCAGCGGACGCAGAATTTTCTTGACCGGATTAAGGAAAACTACGACTTTACCTTTATTTATATCGTAAAGCCGCTGAACCTGAACGAAACCGATAACATGATGGATGTCATGGCGGGCCTCACGCGGGCGGAACGGGAGGAAAACGAGGAATATTATTCCGTAACGCTGGGCGGATTGACGGGCGACTACTATTCCCCGCAAGTTGTGCAATACTATCTGAACCGGATGGACGGCGGGACGGAAATCAGCTACTACGGCAACACCACGGAGTATGGCCGTATGTACACGGGACTGGTTCCCATTACGGACAACGCCGGGAATGCGGTGGCGATTCTGGCGGCGGACTTAAGTATGCAGGAAATCCTGCGGACGCTGGGGCGCTATATCCTAATAGTACTGGCGGAAATTGTGGTTCTGTCGGCGATGTTCCTTACCGCGCTGTACCGCTGGCTCAACCGCCGGGTTATCGCGCCTATGACGAAGCTGGAGCGTTCCGCGCAAAGTTTCGTGGAGAGCAGTAAGGGACAGGAGAACCCGGACGCGCTGACCTTTACCGACCCGGGCATCCGTACCGGCGACGAATTGGAATCCCTTTCGGCCTCGCTCACTTCCATGTCGCGTGACATGAAACGCTTTATGCAAAACCTCTTGAAAGTTACCGCCGAAAAGGAGCGTATCGGCGCGGAACTGAACGTGGCGACGAAAATTCAGGCGGATATGCTGCCGCGCATTTTCCCGCCGTTCCCGGAACGCAAGGAATTTGACCTTTACGCGACCATGAACCCGGCGAAAGAAGTCGGCGGCGATTTTTACGACTTCTTTATGATTGACGACGACCATCTTGCCGTAGTAATGGCGGACGTATCCGGCAAAGGCGTGCCCGCCGCGCTGTTTATGGTTATCGCTAAGACGCTCTTAAAGAACCGGGCGCAGGCGGCGGGAACGGACATTCATCCGGGACAGATTCTCGCGGACGTGAACAATCAGCTTTGCGAAAACAACGATGAGGACTTGTTCGTAACCGTATGGCTGGGCGTCCTGACCATTTCCACGGGACATCTCATTTCCGCGAGCGCCGGACACGAGTACCCCGCGTTCTACCGAACCGGGGAGAAGTTCGAGTTGCAAAAGGAGCGTCACGGCCCGCCGCTGGCTACCCTGCCGGGACTGCGTTACCGCGAGAACGAGACGGATTTAGGTCACGGCGACGCGCTGTTCATCTATACGGACGGCGTGACGGAGGCGACGAGCGCGGAAGAGGAATTGTTCGGCGAAGAGCGTATGCTGGACGCGCTCAACGTCCGTGCGGAGGACGCGCCGGAAACGATTATCAGCGATGTACGCAAAGACATTGACGCGTTTGTGAAGGACGCGCCGCAGTTCGACGACATTACCATGCTCTGCCTGCGCTATCGCTGACTGTTTGACAGGGAGGAGAGTTTATGCCTGAATTGAAAGTAGCGGCGACAATCGAGAACTTGGAAGCGGTCACGGCCTTTGCGGATGAGCATTTGGAAGCGCACGACTGTTCCCTGAAGGCCCAGACGCAAATTGACATTGCCATCGACGAACTGTTCACGAATATCGCCCGTTACGCCTACGGCGCGGAGACGGGCGAGGCGGTCATCGCAGTGGAATTTACGGACGGTTTCGCGGAAATTACGTTCCGTGATTGGGGGACGCCCTATAATCCGCTGGAAAATCCCGACCCGGACGTGACGCTCCCGGCGGAGGAACGGCAAATCGGCGGACTTGGTATCTTTATGGTCAAAAAGAGCATGGACGCCGTCTCCTACCGCTATGAGGACGGGCAAAATGTTCTGACCATTCGCCGGAAACTGTAAGGCGCGGACAGCGTCTTGACGGGAAAGGAGTTTGCATGACATTCGGAAAGACGGCGCGGAGACTGGCGGCTCTGGCGCTGACAATTGGCGCCATATGGCTCTGCGGCGTCCGGGCGTCGGCGGATTCCGCGGATTACGACGACGCCGAAACGCCGCGAAACGTGGCGCGGGAAGCGCTGAACAAGAATTACAGCGGAAAAACGGTTATTTTGCACTCCAATGACGTAATGGGCGCGGTGGAAGGCTATCCGCGTATGGCATGGCTGAAACAGGAGTTTGAGCGTCAGGGCGCGGAAACCATTCTGGCCGATACCGGAAATTTCAGCATGAGCGCCATTTATTCCGACAGTACGGGCGCCGCCGCCGTGGAGCTGATGAATCTGACAGGCTATGACGTGGCGGCGCTGGGACGCTTTGAGTTCTCTTACGGTTACGACGCAATGCGGCGGAATCTGCGTCGGGCGGCCTTTCCCGTTCTCTGCGCCAACGCTATGGAGGACGGCGAAAACATCTGCGCGCCAAACTATACCTATACGACGAAAAGCGGCGTGACTGTCGGATTTTTCGGGATTCTGGCGCCTAAAGCGGAGGGAAATCTCAACCTTATGCGCGCCCATGACATTGAGATTTGTCAGCGCGGAGACATTGCCCAATGCGTACAGGAGCAGATTGACGCGCTCCGTCGGCCCGGAAGCGTCATTCCCGGCGCGGATGTGGTCATTGGTCTGAGCAGTCTGGACGGAGAGGAGGAACTTACCGCCGCCGGATACGATTCCCTGAGCGTCTTTTCCAAGGCAAAAGGTTTGGACATGATTTTGGGCGTCAGCGGAAGCGTCATGACCGCCGGGGCGAACGGGGAGCGGGTGCAGTCCTGCGGCGAATCGTTCGCCTATATCGGCGTGGTCGTCATTGGGAACGACACGAAATCCATAGAAAGCCATTACTTGATTGCCGCGGAGACGTTGGAATCGGACGAAACCGTAGCGCAGGCGGCGGAGATATTGCAAAACCGTTACAAAACGGGCTACAACGCCATATTCGCCCGGACGGAGGCGGACTTGAACGGCGAAAAGGCCCCCGGCAACCGCACGGAGGAAACCAATCTGGGCGACCTGATTGCCGACGCGATGGTCTGGGAGGCGCGTCAGGAGTTGCAACGCTCGCTGACCGACGAAACCCCGCTAGTAGGTTTGCTGAACGGCTCTTCGATACGGGCCGGAATCCCGGAAGGGTATATAACCGGAAACCATATCGCCGCCGCGTATCCGTTCGCCGACACGCTTGCAGTCGTCTATGTGACGGGCGCGGAACTGCTGGAAACTTTGGAGGCGTCCGCGTGGTGTCTGCCGCAGGAGTATTCCAACAGTTACCCGCAAACTAGCGGCATTTCCTTCACGCTGGATGAACGCATACCTTTCGACGCGGGGGAATTGTATCCCGATTCCATATTTTACCGTCCGGCGAGCGTTCGCCGCGTGCGCGTTGACAGCGTGCGCGGACAGCCCTTCGACCCGAAAACGCTGTACGCCGTGGCGACGAACAGCTATTGCGCGGGCGGCTCCGGCACGTTTCATCTCTTTGGAGAGGCAAAAGAGCGTTACGATTTCACAACGACCGTTGAGCGGTGCATTACGGATTATATCCGGTACGGGCTTGGCGGCGTGGTTCCGGAGGCGCTGTACGGCAAGCCTAGAGGAGACCATACGATTCTGTCCTAAAAAGCCATAGACGTATTTTTTGTAGAAAGTCTCCGGGGCGGACAACACGGCGGCGCGGGATTTGAGGAATTATCGAGGCGCCCGCGCCGGGAAAAGAAAACGGGGAGCGACCGGGAAAAATCGAAACCCCGTCAACAAACAAGGATGGAAATTATGGAGGAAAAGATTCATTTGCCGGAAGACCAAATCCGTAAGCTGAAACTTTTGGGCTATCGACAGTTAAACAGCGCGGATTATCAGGTTTTTGACCCCTATTACGATAAAATGAACGCTCACTGGTCCTGCGCAGCCGGTTTCCTGTCCTTTGTGGCTTGGAGCGGAACCTTTCCGATGTTTTATAAGCGGGCCGGGGAACTGCTGGTCTGCTTGGAATACGAATTTGGCGAGTGGGTGGCTATCCCTTTCCTCGGACACTACTCCTCGGATACGGTTTCTCATGCGTTCCGTATTCTTCAAAGCGATATGAAAGCGTTGCAAGTTCCCCTCGTTATCATCGAAGTTTCACCGTGGATGTTGCCTTTTTATCAGGAAACAGGCGTTTCATGGGAGATTACGGATAACCGCGATTTGATGGATTACGTCTATCAAAGGGCGGATTTGCTCGCCTCTATGGAAAAGAGCGACAGTCGTTATCGGTATCGCTACTTTGCGCGCAGGTACGCGCCGGAAACTATCGTATTGACGAAAGAACATCAACGGGAATGCCTTGACTGTATGGAGACAATCTGGTGTCCTTATCGGAGTTGTTCCGACTGCAACTATGGTTGCCCGAAAGAGGCTGTCTCCCGTGTATTGGGCGAATATGGCAATCTGCGAGCGGATGGCCTTCTTGTGCGCGTGAATGGGCGCGCCCTTGGCTTCTGTATCGCCACTTGCCGGAACGGATTGGGGATTTATTACTTCAAGTACGCCGATAACCATCTGAAGGGAATAAACGAATATTTGCTCCGCGAATGTTTGAACCGTTTTCTTTCCGGGGCGGATGAAATAAATTACACGGATGACATGGGCATTGAAAATTTGAGAGCGCACAAAAGCAGACTGTCTCCGTATACGCTTCTGCCCAAACTCAGGCTGCGAGAAACGAAACGTTAAATGCCGAAATGCGTTTGCTCAAAAACGATAAAGTTTATGACGTGTCCCAAAAAAGCGAACAAAAAGTCAGGCATGACGGCTCTAAATGCGGTACGCTTTGACCGCCTCTTCCGGCGCAGTGAGAAACCGCAACGGCGCGTCCGGTTTCCGTACTCTAAGAGGCTGCAGAGCGGCTCGTATGGCGGGAGTGCGCCCAAGCGGAGAGCAATCTCCTGCCGAAGTATCAGTGGGGACATTTGCGCCGGGCGGCTGTGTTTTTCGACATGGTCGCCAACGGAAGCCGCATTGAGGAAACGCGTCTGCGCAAGTGGGAAACGGAACATACCGATTCCCTGCGCATTCTTTACGACTAAGAAGCTGTATTCACAAGCGTTTCAGCAGGGTATGAAAATGAGAAATTTGAAGCATAGCAAGGGCGGAGGAAGTTGAGGTTTCATAGTCTTTACTCAGACGGCGGGAGTGGTTGAACCAGTTCAGCGTGCGTTCGACAATCCAACGCCAAGGCAGGATTTCCCATTCGTGAGGTTTACTTTTTTCGGGGATTTCCACGCTCATGAGCAATCTTCCGTTCACTTCACGAACAAATGTTCCGCGATAGCCGTTGTCCGCGCAGAATTTCTCAATGGTTGGCCAGCTTTGAAAGGCCTCTATCGCCGCGTAAATGCCGGCAACCGTGTCATGAACGTTCGCGGCGTGAATGATAACGCCAAGAATATTCC
>JAFSOM010000425.1 GCA_017447005.1 Oscillibacter sp. | reverse complement strand
CGTGAATAGAACCGTTTAGCCGCGCAAATCTGACGGTTTGCGCGGCTGGGCGTCATATCTTTACTCACTCCCTGTTCCCCGACTCACTTTGAGCCGGGGATTTTTCGCGTCAATCCGCCCCCACAGACGACGCTTACGAAAAAACTGTAGAGGGTAAAAGAACTCCCCGGTCTACTGCTTTGACCGGGGAGTTTCGCGTTGATTGGGAAGTTTTGCCGGGGCAATCTTACTTCTTAGCGGCGTTCTTGCGCATATCGAGCACGACCGCGCCGACGATAATCATACCCTTGATAACGTTGGTCATGTTATCGTCCACGCCCATGAGCACGAGGCCGTTGTTGATGACGCCCATAATGAGGATACCGGCCAGCGCGCCCGACGGACGGCAAATGCCGCCGGTCTGCGACGTTCCGCCGACGGTAGCCGCCGCGATAGCGTCAAGTTCGTACTGCAAGCCGTAAGTGGAAGCGTCGGCGGAGCCGGTACGGGCGGCGAGCAGGATACCGCCGAGGGCCGCGCAGGTCGAGCACCAGATATAGACCAGCACAAGATTGAGTTCGACGTTAATGCCGGCGACGCGGGCGGCTTGGTCATTGCCGCCGATTGCGTAGACGTTCTTACCGAAGCGCGTCTGCGTCAGCAGGAACGCCGACAGGCAGAACATTAGCGCGAAAACGATAATAATCGTGGGGAAACTGGAGGTTTTGCCGTCGGCGGTGGTATAGGACACGCGGGCAATGGCGCGGAAGCTGTCCGGCAGGTTGGAGACGGGACGGTTGGAGTACATTTTAGCGATAGCGCGCCAGATTAATTGTCCGCCGAGCGTTGCGATAAAGGGGTGAATCTTGGTATAGGCGATAAGGCCGCCCATAATCGCGCCCGCGCATGCGCCGATAAGCAGTCCGACGATGATGGCGACGATTCCGGGAAGATGGAAACCGTTGGTAAGCACACGCGTGGAAAGGTCAGTGGGCTGTACGAACGAGGCCACCATGACGGCGACCATGCCCGCGAGGGAACCCGTGGACAAGTCGGTGCCTTTGGCGAGAATGGCTACCATGACGCCGAAGGCCAGCACGCCGCGCACGGATTCGGATTCAAACAACGTGCGGATATTGTTGGGCGTCAGGAACACCCACGCGCCTTTCCGGGCGTAAATGAGAAAGTTCATGGCGACGACCATGCCAATGAGAACCGCCCAGATAGCGTTATCGGAGAAGAATTTCTTTGCGTTGAAACCTCCGGCTTTGACAGCCGTTTTTGTCTGCTCGCTCATGCCGTCGCTCCTTCCTCCATTTTGCCCGTGGCATATTTCATAATCAGGTCACTGTCGAAGTCCTTGCGGTCGATGATTCCGGTCAGTTCGCCCTCGTGCATGACGCAAATGCGGTCGGACATGCCCATGACTTCCGGGAGTTCGGACGAAATCATGATAATCGCTTTGCCCTCTCCGGCCAGACGCGTGATGAGGGAGTGAATTTCCGACTTGGCGCCCACGTCGATACCGCGTGTGGGTTCGTCCATAATCAGAATATCGGGGTCAGTGAGGAGCCAGCGCCCGATGAGCACTTTCTGCTGATTGCCGCCCGACAGGTTCATAATGAGCGCGTCGAGAGAGGGCGTTTTGACGTTCAGCGTCTGGGAATAGTTCTGCGCGTCCTCGCGCATTTTCTTCTTGTTGAGCACGAATCCGTACTTCTTGATATTGGCGATAATGGTATTGACGCCCACGCTTTGCAGTCCCACGATACCGTTGCCGCGGCGGTCCTCCGTCAATAGTCCGATACCGTTACGAATCGCGTCGGCGGGGTTCTTGATGTCCAGTTCGGCGCCGTTCTTGTAGATTTTCCCGGCGGTCTTGTTGCGCATACCGAAAATGGTCTCCACAACTTCCGTTCGTCCCGCGCCGACGAGACCCGCGAAGCCTAAAATCTCGCCCTTGTGCAGTTCAAACGACACGTCATGGAACGCCTTCCCGGCGCTGAGGCCCTCCACTTTCAGAATCGTTTCGCCAATGGGACAATCGACTTTCGGGAAGATATTCCCCATCTTCCGGCCCACCATAAGCGTAATGACTTTATCGACATCGAGATTAGCGGCGCGGTCGGTAGTAACATACTCGCCGTCACGATAAACGGTAATGTCGTCGGAGATACGGAAAATCTCGTCCATCTTGTGGGAGATGTAGATAATGGCGACGTTCTTCTTTTTCAGGTCTTCAATGATTTTGAACAGGTGTTCGACCTCGGACTCCGTGATAGCCGATGTGGGTTCGTCCATGATGACTATCTTGGAGTTCCACGAAACGGCCTTGGCGATTTCCACCATCTGCATTTTGGCGACGGTCAGGTTGCCCATTTTTTCCGTCGGGTCGAGGTCAAGCCCCAAACGGTCGAAAAGTTCCTGCGCGTCGGAAACCATCTTCTTGTGGTCAACCATGAATTTGTTTTTCATGGGGAGGCGCCCAAGCCACAGGTTTTCGCATACGGGACGCTCCGGAACAGGGGACAGTTCCTGATGAATCATGGAAATTCCCGCTTCCAGAGCCTGCGCCGGACTGGTGAACTCCACCTTTTTGCCGTCGTAGATGATTTCGCCGGAGGTGGGCCGCTGGATACCGATGAGGCATTTCATCAGCGTGGACTTGCCCGCGCCGTTTTCCCCCATCAGCGTGTGTACGGTTCCGGGGCGGACGCTCAAATTTACGCCTTTGAGCGCCTTGACGCCGGGGAACTCTTTGGTGATGTTTTTCATCTCAAGGATGTACTCGCTCATGCTCCCGCCTTTCTCCTTTCTCCGTTTTCAACGTCCGCGAGGCCCGGCGAACCGGGTTTCTGCGAAAGCGCTGATAAAATCCGGCAAACGCGACTTTTGCCGTCTTTTATCGGGGTTTTCGCGGAAAAGCCTTACCGGGGAAACAGGAGCGAACCCCTGTTCCCCGTGGGGGTTATGTTCCCCCCTCTGGCGCTTCGTGAGATTCTCCCCCAAGGGGCCGACAAAAACGCGTCAACCCCTCAGGCGGAATGATTTTGAGGCTTACTGATAATCCGCGACGTTGGAGGCGTCCACGGGTTCAAACGGTACCCACAGGATAGAGGGGTTGTCGGCGTCGGTCTCGAACTCGGTGCCTTCGTTGATGGGCGCGCCGTTGAGCAGATTGACCGCGGCCTGCAAGGCGCCCCGGCCCTGACCGTCGGCGTTCTGGAATACGGTCATATACATCTTTCCGGCGGCGACGGCGGCGGCTCCGTCGGCGGTGCAGTCAATGCCGACAATGGGCTTTTCGGACGGGTCCATCCCGACGCTCTCCAAGGCCTCAATCGCGCCGAGGGCCATGGCGTCGTTGTTGGAGATGATGCAGTCATATTCCAGATTGGCGGCGAGGAGGGGCTTAATCATGTCCATGGCCTTGGGGCGCTCATAGTTGGCGACCAGCGGCGCGGTGGCTTCGGTGGCGGTAATGCCGTTTTCCTCAAGGGTCTGGAGCACGGACGCGGTGCGGTTGGTGGTGGAAGTCTGGCCGAGAATGCCGTTCAGGAGGATATACTTAATCTCGGTCTGGCCCTTGTCTTGGAAATACTTGGCGAGGGCTTCGCCCTGATAGCGTCCGGAGTCCATCTCGTTGGAGCCGACGTATACCACGCTGTCATTGAGGCGGGACATGTCGTCGGGGGTACGGTTGACGAACACGACCTTCATGTCGCCGGCGGACTCAATAATCTGCTGGGCCTGCGCGGGGTCAACCAGATTCACAATGATGGCCTTTTCCCCGGCGTTCTTGGCGGTCTCTACGAACTGGATTCCCTTCGAGGCGTCGGACTGGCAGTCAACGGTGTTGAGCTTGACGCCCATTTCGGCGGCGGCCTTCGTCGCGCCGTCCACGAGCGTGGAGAGCCATTCGTCGCGCTGGGAAAGTACGAGGGTGATGTTTTCGCTGGCGCCGGACGCGTCGCCGCCGTCAGCGGATTCGCCGCCGCTGTTGGCGGGCGCGGAGGAGCCGCCGCCGCAGGCGACCAGAGAGAGCGTCATAACGCCCGCGCAGACAAGAGCAAGGAATTTCTTCATTTTCATTCGGTTGAACCTCTCTTCTTCCAAATTCGCGGGAAGGCCGGACACGCGTTTAGGGAATGCGCTTTGACCGTGTGCACGTGCACATCTCACTGCGCCTATCATACCATGCCCATCCAGTGTTTTGCAACCAAAACTTTTCGGAAACGCGCAATTTGTTACAATATGCTTAAATAGGCGGCTTTGATTTGGACATTTCTCACAGAGGGCGGCGGCGCGGCGCGTCCCGGACGCTTGAAAGCGGCGCTTTTCGGGAATTTTGGCGTCTGCGCGGGGAATAACGCGCTTGCAAAAGCGCCGACAGCGTGTTAAAATGACAAATACGCAATACGGAAGAGATAACATCCGGAAGCGCCAAGAGAGAGAAACCGGGCCGTTCGAGAGCGTCCGGACGGGAATCGGCGTGAAGAGAGGAGTTTTTTAATATGGCGGTCACTCTGAAAGAACTCGCGGAAGCCGCCGGAGTATCACGCGCCACGGTGGACAGGGTTCTGCACGGGCGCGGACACGTCAGGCCGGATGTGGAAGCGCGTATCTGGCAACTGGCGCGGGAATTGCGCTATCAGCCCAGCCCGTTGGGACGGGGACTGGTCAAGAGCGCACGGGGCGCGAAAATCGGCGTCATCTGTCAGTTCACCGAGACCCCGTTCATGAAAATGGTTCTTTCCGGCATTGAACAGGTTCGGGAGGAACTGCGCCTCATGGGGGCCGAGCTCCTACTTGACGCGATTGACTCCTACGCCCCCGCCCGCATGCTGACTTCCATTGACGAGATGTTAAAGGAAGGCGTACAAGGCCTCGCGCTTACGCCCGGGAATACCCTCGACATTCGCAATAAAATTCAGGAGGTCATCGCGCAAGGAATCCCCGTTATCACGTTCAATACGGACATATCCGGCACGGAACGCCTCTGCTATGTGGGACTGGACAACATCCGCGCCGGGCAAACTTGCGCGGGCCTGATGGCGTCGTCCCTGCGCGGCGGCGGACTGGTTTTGCCCATTTCCGGCTACCGTTGGCATAACGCCCATGACCAGCGCATGTCCGCGTTTCAGGAGACCGTGCAATCCGCGTTTCCGTCCCTGCAACTGTTGCCCGTGACGTGGTGCCACGATTCCGACCGTATGTCGCAAGAAATCGTGCTGGACACCCTGCGCAAGTATCCGAATCTGCAAGGCGTGTACGTCGCCGGGAACGGGCAGTCGGGCGTATGCCGCACACTGCGTAAGGCCGGACGCGCCGGAAAAGTCGTCGTCATCTGCTACGACCTCACGGAACAGACCGCCCTCGAACTGGAGCGCGGCGGCATTGATTTTCTCATTGACCAAGGCGCGTGGGAGCAAGGCTACCGTCCCGCCCGTCTGCTCTATGATTACCTCATACTTAACGCGGAGCCGAAGAGAACCTTTTACTATACGGACATCCTCATCAAGACGCGCTATAATCTCTGAGCCTGTCCGTTACGGAAGGCGCGTAACGCGTTGGGAGTTTTTTTACGCGCCGTTCCCATACGCCCCCGACGGCGGGGAACCGCCGGGAAATATATATGTAGAAGGAGAACGGAACATGAAAAAGTGGATTGCTTTGACGCTGGCCCTGTTGCTGTCGTTGAGCCTGACGGCCTGCGGCGGACAGAGCGGAACCGCGACGCCCGACGCCGGACAATCGGAGGAGCAAGCCGACGCGCAGACGGACGAATCGACCGTCGAACCCGCGGACGAACAGACCGCCGACGCCGACGAACCGACGGATAACGCCCCGGCGGACGCCGACGCCACGCTCCCGGAGGAACCCATCGGCCCCGCCGCGCCCGACGAAACGACCCAAATCGCCAATCCGTTTGTCGACTACGCCGCTTATGAGGAAGCGGAAGCGGCGGCGGGATTCGCCTTCGGCGTACCGGAGGAAATCGGAAACTACAAAAAAACCGCCTACCGCGTGGCGGAGAATATGTCGCTCTTTGAGGTCATTTATGAGCATGACGCGGCGTCGCTGACCGCCCGGAAAGCTCCCGGCGGATGGAATATCAGCGGCGACAATAACCAGTACACCGTGGAAGTCGCCGAAACTCTGGAAGGCGTAAACGTCACCTGCTGGGGAGAGGGCGACGCGCTGTTCCTTGGCATGTGGACCGTTGACGATTACTCCTACTCTCTTGGCGCGACGGAAAGCATGGAAAGAGCCGATTTCCTTGGGGCCGTGGAGACGATTATCGCCCTCAACGCCGCCTAAAGCGTCCGTTACAACCAGTCAACGCCCTTTCTCTTACGAGAGGGCGTTCTCTTTTGCGCACACGCCCTATCGGATTGCGGAATCTTGATTTTCCCTCTTGTAATTTTCCGAAAATGTGGTATGCTATGCTTGTTTTGGAGAAACGCGGCGCGTAAAGGAGGCGGAACTTCTGTCATATGAAACGCGCAACCCCTGAATAGCGCCGGAGAATATCCCGGAGGCGTAAGCCGTAAACAGCGCCGGGAAACGTCCCGGACGCGTAAGCCGTGAACAACGCCGGAGAATATCCCGGACGCGTAAAATTTGTCGAAAAGGAGAAAGCGTTATGTCTTTACAACACTTTGAAGAGGCGACGTTTGACGCCGCCGTGAACGCGGCCCCGCTCGCTATGGTCGATTTCTGGGCCGACTGGTGCGGGCCGTGCAAAATCCTTGGCCCCGTCATCGAAAGTCTGGCGACCGCCTACGACGGAAAAGTTCTCGTCGGCAAGGTCAACGTGGACGACGAACCCGAATTGGCCCAGCGTTTCGGCGTCATGAGCATTCCGACCGTTGTCTTTCTGAAAAACGGCGCGGAGTTTGACCGTAAAGTTGGCGTCATGCCGCCCGACGCCTTCACTTCCGTGCTCGACGCGAATCTGTAAAGGAGGATTTCCCCATGAAAAAAGACCTAGGCGCGATTCCGGCTGTCTATCCCATGCCCGTGCTCATGATTGCCGCCTATGACGAGGCCGGAACCGTCAACGTGATGAACGCCGCTTGGGGCATGACTTGCGACATGGACAAAATCGCGCTGTTCATCGACGAAGACCACAAGACTACCAAAAATATCCGACAGTCAAAAGCCTTCACCGTGAGCATCGCGGACAGGGCGCACATGGCGGAGGCGGATTTCTTCGGAATCGCCACCGGAAACAAAATGCCCGATAAATTCGCCCGGACGGGATTCCACGCCGTCAAGAGCGCGCATGTCAACGCGCCTATTATCGAGGAGTTCCCGCTGGTGATGGAGTGCGAACTGGCGGAAGTCGTGGAGACGGAACATCTTCACGCCGTCGTGGGGAAAGTCGTCAACGTCGCCGCCGAGGAGAGCGTACTTGACGAAAAAGGCAAAGTCAACCCCGGCAAATTGCAGGCCCTGATTTTCGACCAGTTCCGCAACGGCTACTACGTCACGGGCGAACAGGCCGGGAAGGCGTGGAACGCCGGAAAAGACCTGATGAAAAAATAATCCCGCGCCGAAACGCGCCGGAAAAGAATGTGGAAGGGGGTTGTTCCGGCGGGACAGCCCCTTTTCCAGAATTTACATGAAGCCAGACGCGGACGGATTGATTTTCCGAATCCGCTCAAGCGAACCGCCAAACCCCGGACTGCGCAAGGAGGTGAGCGAATGCCGCGAAAAAACAGCCGCAACACACGCGGACGCATTATCTCGGCGGCGTGGAAACTGTTCTACGAGCAGGGCTATGAGGATACGACCATTGAGGACATTGTTTTCGAGTCGGGGACTTCCAAGGGGTCATTTTACCACTACTTCGACGGCAAGGACGCCTTACTGGGCACTTTGGCCTACGTATTCGATGAAAAGTACGAACAGCTCGCGGGCGTGATGGAACCCGGACAGGGCGCCGTGGAAAAGCTGATTTATCTCAACCACGAACTTTTCGCCATGATTGACAACGGAATCTCTATGGATTTAATGGCCCGTCTGCTCTCGACGCAACTGCTGGCGCGTGGCGAAAAAAGTCTGCTCGACCGTAACCGCTTGTATTTCAAGCTCCTGCGGCGGATTATCGCGGAGGGCCTCGCGTCGGGCGAACTGCGCCGCGACTATACCGCCGGGGAAATTCTGCGCGCCTACGCCATGTGGGAACGCGCCTTGCTCTATGACTGGTGCCTGTCGGGCGGGGAATACTCGCTCGTGGCCTATACGGACAAAATGACGCCGCTGTTTCTCTCGAACTATCGCGGGGACGCCGCGAAAGCCGATTCTCCCCCGCCGCGCCCTCTTCCGGACGGGAAATAGCTTGACAGATTTGCCCTTTACGGGTATCATAAGATTGATTTCCAGCGGAAAGCGCCGGACGCTTTCAGCGCGATTTAGGAGGGGATTGGATGTCAGAGCCTGTTTACAAACGCGTCCTGCTGAAGTTGAGCGGGGAAGCGTTGGCCGGCGATAAGGGCGCCGGACTGGATTTCGCTATGATTTCCCGCGTCTGCGACACCTTGAAGGAATGTCGGGAACTGGGCGTTCAAATCGGGCTTGTCGTGGGCGGCGGGAACTTCTGGCGGGGCGCGAAAAATAGCGGCGGACGTATGGAACGCGCCCGCGCCGACCATATGGGCATGCTGGCGACTGTGATGAACTGTCTAGCCGTGGCGGACGTATGCGAACAGAAAGGGATTCCCGTACAGGTCTACTCGGCGCTGGAAATGCCCGCCGTCGCCGAACTCTATACCCGCCGCGACGCCGTCAAGCGGCTGGAACGGGGCGATGTTACGCTCTTTTCCGCCGGAACCGGAAGCCCGTATTTTTCCACGGATACCGCCGCCGTACTGCGGGCCGCCGAAATCGGCGCCGACGTGATTCTGCTTGCCAAGAATGTCGACGGCGTATACTCCGCCGACCCGCTCAAAGACCCCGACGCCGTCCGCTATGAGCGTATTTCCTATGAGGAAATGCTGGAAAAGCGTCTGATGGTGATGGATTTAACCGCCACTTCCATGGCAATGGAAAACCGGATTCCCGTACTGCTGTTTGCCCTGAAAGACCCGGACAATATCCGCCGCGCCCTGTGCGGGGAGGCCGTGGGCACGGTCATCGGCGGACGCGGGGAAACGTAACCCGGACACGAGAGCCTGTCAACTTCTGACAAACGCCGCGAAAGGAAGGAATCTTCTATGTTAAAGGACGAGTACAAGGTATACGAAGAGAAAATGCAAAAGAGCATTGAATCGGTCAGCGGGGACTTCTCCGCCGTGCGCGCCGGACGCGCCAACGCCGCCGTGCTTGACCGTATCACGGTGGACTATTACGGCGCCCCGACGCCCATTCAGCAAATCGCGTCCATTTCGTCCCCGGACGCCCGAACCCTTGTCATTTCCCCGTGGGATAAGTCCGCCCTGCGTTCCATTGAGCGCGCTATCCAGAACTCCGACCTCGGCATCAATCCCCAGAACGACGGAACCCAACTGCGTCTTGCCTTCCCGCAACTGACGGAGGAACGCCGGAAGGAACTGGTCAAGCAGATTCGCAAATACGCGGAAGTGGGTAAAGTCGCCATTCGCAATATCCGCCGCGACGCCGTAGACAATTTCAAGAAACAGGAAAAGAAGTCGGAAATTACGGAGGACGAACTGAAACTGGCGGAAAAAGACCTCCAGAAAATGACCGATGACCATTGCAAGGCCATTGACGAACTGCTGGCGAAGAAAGAAAAGGAGCTGATGGAGGTATAATGTCGGAACAAAATCAAGCCGGGGCGGGGACAGCTCCGCCCCGCCATATCGCCATTATCATGGACGGGAACGGACGCTGGGCCACGCGGCGCGGTCTGCCGCGTACCGCCGGACATAAAGTCGGCGCCGAAACGTTCCGCAAAATCGCGTACTACTGTAAGGACATCGGCGTGCAGTACCTGACCGTTTACGCCTTTTCTACGGAAAATTGGAAACGCTCCGTTGAGGAAGTCAACTTTCTCATGCTGTTGATGGACCGTTACATCAGGGAATTAATGGAACTGATGGAGCGCGACCATTTCCGTATTCATTTTTCCGGCGATTTGACCGCCCTGCCGCCGAATCTGGAAAAGCTCGCCCGGAAAGCCACCGGAATGGCCCTTGAACTGCCGGACGATTACTGTCTTGTCAACGCCTGTCTGAACTACGGCGGACGGGATGAGATTGTCCGGGCGGCGCGGCGGTACGCGGCGGACTGCGTTCAAGGCGCCCAAAAGCCGGAGGATTTGGACGAGACGGCGTTTTCCTCCTATCTGGACAGCGCCGGAATCCCGGAGCCGGATTTGCTTATCCGTCCGGGCGGAGAAAAGCGCTTGAGCAACTTTCTGCTCTGGCAATGCGCCTATGCGGAGTTCTATTTCACCGATACGCTTTGGCCCGATTTCTCGCCGGAAGAAATTGACAAGGCTGTCGCGTTCTACGCCCGTCGGGACAGGCGTTTCGGCGGCGTGAAGGAATGACGGTTTTACGGGAGAGAATGCGCATGAATACAAGAATCCTTGTCGCCGCGGTTGGCATTCCCCTGATAATTCTGATTATCCTGTATTCCCCGCGTCTGGTCATCTGCGCGGCGCTGTGCGTTCTGGCGGGACTGGCCGGAATGGAGCTGCAACAGTGCGTGAGCGGAGAGCGGCGGGGCGTGATGGTCGCTGTCAGCGCCGTTTTGCCCGCCGTGACGGTAGCGCGGTATTACTGGACGCCAGAAACCCCCGTCGCGCTGTGGACGCTTGAAGTCATGCTCCTGTTCGCTTACGCGGTCAGTCAGGGCGGAAAGGTGAAGTTTGAGCAAATCGCGGCGGCGCTGTTCTCGGCGACCGCTGTCGCGTGTTCGTTCGCGTCCTTCCTGCGCATGGACGGCGGCGGAGTGCACAGGGCGCTGCTGCTTCTGCCGTTCGTGTTGAGCTTCTCCTGCGATTCGGGCGCGTACCTCGCCGGACGCGCTTTCGGACGCCATAAGCTGGCCCCCGTCGTCAGCCCTCATAAGACCGTGGAGGGCGCGATTGGCGGCTTGCTGGGCAATGTCATCGGCGGACTCGCATTCGCGTTTCTTATGCGCCGGTTCTCTATCGGCGGGCCGGGATATTGGGAAACGCTGACATTAGCCTTGCTTTGCGGCGTGATTTCGCAATTAGGCGACCTGAGTTTCTCCCTGATAAAGCGTCAGTACGGCGTCAAGGACTACGGACGCGTCTTTCTGGCCCATGGGGGCGTGTTAGACCGCTTCGACAGCGTACTGTTTGTGGCGCCTATCGTCGAGTACGTGTGCGGCATGGTTGCATGAAAGGAGGCGGCGTATGTCGCTGACAACGCGAAAATGGCCCGTTAGCGCGCTCACGCTAAAATGGGTTGCCATTGTCACTATGGTTATCGACCATGTCGGCGTCATTTCCTATGATTGGCTCGGTTGGGGCAAGCCCTATCTCTTTCTGCGTTTCATTGGGCGGACGGGTTTTCCGCTTTTCGCGTTTCTGCTCGCGGAGGGCTTCCGGCATACCCGCAACCGCTGGGCGTACCTGCGCAATCTGCTGATTTTCGCCGTTATCTCTGAAATTCCCTACGACTTAATCAACGATTGGGAAGGCCGCTATTCGGCGCGAAATATTTTCTGGGGGCTTTCCTTGGGATTGCTCGGCATGATGGGCGCGGAGGCAATCGTCCGGGAAGGCGACAAACGGCGCGTTCCGCGTCCCGTAACGCTCTTATGCGCCCTGATTCCCATGGCGGCGGCGGTCTGCGCGGGAGAAGTCATAAGGATTGATTATGGCTACTGGGGCGTTCTGCTGATTCTGATGGTTTACAGCGGGGAAGTTATCGCGTCCTTCCTGATTCGTGACAAAATAACGCCGCAAACGGCGCGGAATATTGGCGCGGCGGTCGCGGCGGTTCTGTGGATGATACTCTACGACATTGCGCACAACTGGCTGAATGAAATCTACGGACTCCCGGCGGGCATTCTCATTTTGCTCTATAACGGAGAGCGCGGGCAAAGTCGTCTCCCCAAATGGTTCTTCTATGGCTTCTACCCGGCGCAGTTCCTGATTCTGCACGCGCTTCGCCTCACGGTCATTCCGTGGCTGTTAGGCCCGGGGAATTTCCGTTAAGGCGCATTCATAAAAAAGAGAGGCGGAAGGCAAGATGAATAAAACCATATCCATTCTCGGCGCTACGGGTTCCATCGGGCGGCAAACGCTGGATGTCGTCGAAAAGCTGGACTTGAAAGTAGAGGCCCTGACCGCGAACTCCGACGTGAAGCGGATAGAGGAACAGGCCCGGAAATTTCGCCCGCGCATGGTCGCAATGGCCAACGAGGCGGCGGCGCAGGATTTGGCGGCGCGCCTCGCCGATACCAATATCCGCGTATCGGGCGGCGCGGCGGCGCTGACGGAAGCCGCTACCATGGGCGGCACGGTCGTGACGGCGGTCGTGGGCATGGTCGGCCTAAAGCCGACGCTCGCGGCCATCCGCGCCGGAAAGCGTATCGCGCTGGCGAATAAGGAAACGCTCGTGTGCGCGGGGGAACTGGTCATGGAGACCGCCCGCAAGTACGGCGCGGAGATTATTCCCGTCGATTCCGAACACTCGGCCATTTTTCAGTGTCTGCGGGGCATACGGGATATGGAGGAGGTCAGGCGGCTGATTCTGACCTGTTCCGGCGGCCCGTTCTACGGGAAAACTTGGGAGGAACTCGCCCCCATGACATCCGCCGACGCCCTCAAACATCCTAACTGGCGCATGGGGCCTAAAATCACGGTCGACTGCGCCACGCTGATGAATAAGGGCTTGGAAGTCATAGAGGCCATGCGGCTGTACCGGCTCCCGCTGGAAAAGGTTCATGTCGTGATTCACCGTCAAAGCATTGTGCATTCGCTCGTGGAGTTCCGGGACGGCGCGGTATTGGCGCAACTGGGCGCGCCGGATATGCGCTTACCTATCCAATACGCGCTGACCTACCCGCACAGAGTGGAAAGTCCCGCCGATACGCTGGATTTGCTGACCTGTCCGCCGCTGACCTTCGCCGAACCCGACCGGACGACGTTCCCTTGCTTACGGCTGGCGGAGGAGGCGGTCAAGACGGGCGGCACGGCTTGCGCGATTCTCAACGCCGCAAATGAAGAGGCCGTAAAGCTCTATCTCCGGGACAAAATCGGCTTTTACGACATTCCGCGCCTTGTCTCCCGCGCTCTGGAAACGGTTCCTGTCGTACAGAATCCGACGTTGCAGGACATTCTCGACGCGGACGCCGCCGCCCGCCGTCAGGTCTTTTGACGCGCCGGAATCTACGCGTTCCGCCGTCATAACGCGACGGAATCCGCGCCTTCCGCCGTCGGGCGTTTTGACGCGCCGGAATCTACGCGTTCCGCCGTTGTGACGCGCCGGAATCTATGAAAGGCGGCATATTTTTAAAGCAAACAGGAGTTTTTATGTCAACAGTTATCTATATTCTCGCGGCTATTCTGATTTTCGGTTTCCTGATTGCCACGCACGAACTCGGACACTGTATCGTGGCGAAACTCTGCGGCGTACAGGTCAACGAGTACGCCATCGGCATGGGGCCGCTTCTCTGGCAAAAGCAATTCGGCGAAACCTTGTATTCCCTGCGCGCTCTCCCGATTGGCGGCTACTGCGCCATGGAGGGCGAGGATGAGGATACCGGAAACGAACGCGCCTTTGTCCGTCAAAAGGCGTGGAAAAAGTTTCTGATTCTCGTCGCCGGGGCGTTTATGAACTTTCTGACGGGCGTCGTGATTATCTTCGTACTCTATAGCGGCGCGGGCGCGTTCCTGACGGACGAAATCAGCGGCTTCGCCGACGGCTTCCCGCTGGAGGGCGAAAACGGCCTCATGGTCGGCGACGTGTTCTATAAAATTGACGGCTATCGAACCTACGTGCGCGGCGACGCGTCCGTGTTCCTGTCCTACCACAAGGGCGATACGATTGACCTGACGGTTATCCGGGACGGAAAAAAGGTTACGTTGAACGACTTCCCCATGACGCGCCAAACTTATACCGGGTCAGACGGGGAGGAATATACCGGCTTCGGCCTTTACGTCGGCGTACACGCCGAAAACGCCACGTTTCTGAACAAACTGCGCTATACGTGGCTGGGGGCGCTGGACTTCGTGCAACTGGTACGGTTCAGCCTCATACAGTTGTTTACGGGCGGCGCGTCCGTGAAGGATTTGACGGGGCCTGTGGGCATTGTGTCCACCATGACGCAAGTCGGCGAACAGTCGGAAACGGTCATGGACGCCGTGGAAAACATTTTCTATTTCGCGGCGCTACTGGCGGTAAATCTGGCGGTGATGAACCTGTTGCCATTCCCGGCCCTCGACGGCGGGCGCGTGCTGTTCTTACTGCTTGACCAAATTTCGCTGTTTCTGTTTCATCGCACGGTGCCCGAAAAGTATCAAATTGCGGTCAACGCCGTGGGCATGGCGGCGTTGCTCACGCTTATGCTCTTCGTGACGGTGCACGACGTTATCAAGCTGTTCCAGTAACCGGAAACGGCGTTTCAGGATGTTTAAAGCTGTTCCGATAGACGGAAACGGCGCGTTACGGACAGCGACGGTAATGAAAGACGCCTCATAAACGGCGACGGAAAGAGGGATTCCCTATGCAAAACTTTATCTTGCGTCCGTGGCGGCTGTCGGACGCGCCTTCGCTGGCCCGTTACGCCAATGACCCGGACGTTTCCGCCAACCTGCGCGACGCGTTCCCGTAC
Organism: Oscillibacter sp.; assembly: GCA_017447005.1. GTDB lineage: Bacteria > Bacillota > Clostridia > Oscillospirales > Oscillospiraceae > Oscillibacter. Next base: position 2,868 of record JAFSOM010000425.1, on the reverse strand, counting down.
CCCTACGCCCTCTCCGACGCCGAAAGCTATATCCGGGGCTGTATCGCCAAGGAGGAAACGCAACTCTGCCGCGCTATCGTCATAGACGGGGAGGCCGTCGGAAGCGTGGGCGCGTTCCCCAAAACGGACATATGCCGCCGTACCGCCGAACTGGGCGACTGGCTCGCCAAACCGTTCTGGGGACGCGGAATCATGACCGCCGCCGTCGGGCAAATCTGCCGGGAGGCGTTCGCACGGTTCGACATCGTGCGCATAGAGGCGGCTATCAACGCCCGGAATACCGGTTCGCGGCGCGTCGTGGAGAAAAACGGCTTTACGCTGGAAGGAATCCTTCGGCAAAGCGTCTGGAAGCGCGGAGAGCTTTTAGACGCCTGCATGTATTCGTTATTACGGGAAGAAGTGAGGACATGACAAAACGGCTTTATGTCGGGAATGTGGCGGTAGGCGGCGGCGCGGCGGTGTCGATACAGTCCATGTGCAACACGCGCACGGACGACGTAGCCGCGACCGTAGCCCAAATTCACGCCTTGGAAAGCGCCGGATGTGAGATAATCCGCGTCGCCGTCCCGGATGTCGCGGCGGCGGAGGCTGTGGATAAAATCAAGGAGCGCATTTCCATTCCGCTCATTGTGGACATTCATTTCAACTATAAACTCGCGCTGATGTGCGCGGAACGCGGCGCGGACGCGATACGCATTAACCCGGGTAACATCGGCGCGGAAACGAACGTGAAAGCCGTCGCCGACGCGTGCCGGGCGCGGGGGATTCCGATTCGTATCGGCGTCAACGGCGGTTCGCTGGAAAAGGACTTACGCGCCAAATACGGCGGCGTCACGGCGGAGGCGTTAGTAGAAAGCGCTATGGGACATGTCGCGCTTTTGAACCGCTTCGACTTCGACGACATTTGCATTTCCGTGAAGTGTTCGGACGTGCCTTTGACCATGTCGGCCTACAGACTGCTGTCGGAGCGCACGGACTACCCCTTACATCTGGGCGTGACGGAGGCCGGAACGCCGTCCATGGGGATGATAAAGTCCGCTATGGGCATTGGCGGGTTGCTCTGCATGGGAATCGGCGATACGATACGCGTCACGCTGACGGCGGACCCCGTGGAGGAAGTCTACGCCGCGAAAAAGATTCTACAGGCCGCCGGACTGCGTCAGGACGGCGTAAATCTGATTGCGTGTCCGACCTGCGGGCGTACCCGTATTGACCTTATCCCGCTGGCCGAGGAAGTCGAAAGGCGTCTGCGGGACTGCAAGAAAAATATTACCGTGGCCGTTATGGGTTGCGCGGTGAACGGCCCCGGCGAGGCGTCCGCCGCTGACATCGGAATCGCGGGCGGCAACGGGGAAGGATTGCTTTTCAAGAAAGGCGAAATTCTCTACAAAGTCCCGGAATCGCGGCTTCTGGACGCCCTCATGGAGGAGATTGAAAAATTGTAACCCTGCGGAACTTTCGCCGAACGGTTGCGTTTTTTGTCGCCCCCCGGAACGGGGGGAGATGTCGCCGTAAGGCGACAGAGGGGGGAAATATTGCCCCGCCTGCGCGAAAGGAGGCGCTATGACAAATTCCGTTCCATTTTTACAGATGTTTTCGACGCTCCCGCTGAATCCGGCCCTGCGCCGTAAACTCAACGGCTCCGAGGTGACGGAAAGCGTCATTGACCTCAAAGCCCTGCGCATTCGTCTGCGCGTGGCCCCGGAATCGCCGCTCACCGACGACGACTGCCGCTTTTTACGCGAATCTATCCGGAAATCCTACGGTTTCGCGGACGCGGAATTGCAAATGCAGTCCCGCGTGACGCCGCGCCGCGTTATCGAGAGCGCGAACGCGTCCGGCGAACGACGCGCCGCAAGCCGCGAAAACCCGTCAGGCGGCAACGGCGGAAAGTCCGTCAACGGAAGCGGCAAGCCGTCCGGAAGCGGGAAAGCGTCGGGCAATGGCAAGCCGTCGGGCGGAAGCTATGGCGGGAAAGCGTCCGGCGGAAGCGGGAATTATGGCGGCAAACCGTCCGGCGGCGGAAATTATGGCGGCAAGCCGTCCGGAAGCGGCAAGGCGTCGGGGAAAGCGGACGCGCCGAAATCCGAAAAAGTCCTCATGGGGAATCCCATCCGGACGCGTCCGGCGCCGATGAAGGAATTGAACCTCAAAACGGGCGCCGCGACCGTCGCCGGAAAAGTGTTCGCCTTCGAGAGCCGGGAGACCCGCCGCCCGGGACTGTGGCGCGTCAGTTTCGACATGACCGACTACACGAACTCCGTCACCGTACAGAAAAACGTGTCCGCGAAAGAGGCGGAAGCCTTGGCGGGACAGATTAAGCCGGGCATGTGGCTGTGCGTACAGGGACGTATGGAGCCGACATGGGACGGTAAAGACATTCAGTTGAACCCGTCCAATATTAATGTGATTTCCCACGAGGAGCGGCAGGATACCGCGCCCGAAAAGCGCGTGGAATTGCATTTGCACACGAAAATGTCCAACATGGACGCCCTGACCGATACCAAATCCGTCGTGCAGACCGCGATTCGCTGGGGTCATCCCGCGATTGCCATCACCGACCACGGCGTAGCGCAGTCATTCCCGGACGCTTGGCACGCCGCCGGGGGTAAAATCAAAATCCTTTACGGCATGGAGGGCTATTTTGTCAACAATCTTGACGACAGAATCGCCGTGCACGGGACGCAGGACGCGCCGTTAGAGACGGAAATTGTCTGCTTTGACATCGAAACCACCGGGCTGAAAGTTGACCGGGAGGCTATTACCGAAATCGGCGCGGTTGTCCTGAAAGACGGTCAGGTGACGGAACGCTTTCAGACGTTCGTCAACCCCGGACGCCCGTTGACGCCGGAAATCGTGTCGCTGACG
>JAFSOM010000424.1 GCA_017447005.1 Oscillibacter sp. | reverse complement strand
AAATCATGAATCTCGCCGACGATATAGCGTTATCGTTAGGAAGCGGCGGCGTGAGAATCGCGCCTATCCAAAACCGGAAATCGGTGGTAGGGATTGAAGACCCGAACAGTCCGAAAACGCCCGTGCTGTTGCGGGACGTAGTGGAATCGCCGGAATTTCTGCGCCGCAGTTCCGCCACGACTTTCGCGCTCGGAAAAGACATCAGCGGCGAAATCGTCACGGGCTGTATCGAAGAACTGCCGCACGTCCTGATTGCCGGGACTACCGGGTCCGGGAAATCCGTGTGCACAAATTCCATGATAATCAGTTTGCTGTACAAATCCGCGCCGGAACAGTTGCGCCTTATCATGATTGACCCCAAAATGGTGGAACTGGCCCCCTACAACGGCATTCCGCACTTATTGATTCCGGTCGTCACGGACCCGCGCAAGGCGGCGGGCGCGTTGCAGTGGGCTGTCGGGGAGATGATGCGCCGTTACAAGACGTTCTCCGAAAACGGCGTCAAAAAGCTGTCGGAGTACCAGCGACTGACGCTCAAAAAGAAGGATTTGCAACCGCTTCCCAGCGTGGTTGTCGTGATTGACGAGTTGGCGGATTTGATGATGGTCGCGGCGAAAGAGGTGGAGGAATCCATTATGCGCGTCGCGCAGATGGGCCGGGCCGCGGGGATACATCTTGTAATCGCCACGCAGCGCCCCTCCGCCGACGTTATCACGGGCCTGATGAAAGCGAACATCCCCAGCCGTATCGCGTTCGCGGTGGCGTCGGCGATGGAATCGCGTATCATACTGGACAGCGCCGGGGCGGAAAAGCTGGTCGGCAACGGCGATATGCTGTACTCTCCCTTAGGCGGGGAGAAAAAGCGCGTGCAGGGCTGTTACGTCTCCCCGGAGGAGATAGAAAAGGTGGTGGCGTTCGTGAAGGGCGAACGCGAGACCAGTTACGACAACGACGTACTTGCCACGATTGACGCCGCCGTTTCCGGACAGGATAAGGACAATAGCAAAGAGCGTCCCGCGGCGCCGGAGCCGTTGGAGGAGCAGGACGAACTTTTACCCGCCGCGGTGGACATCGCGCTCGAAACGGGACAAGCGTCCACGTCCATGTTGCAACGTCGCTTGAAATTAGGCTATTCGCGGGCGTCGCGGCTCATTGACCAGATGGAGCGCAAAGGGTATGTCGGGCCGTTTGAGGGTTCGCGCCCTCGTCAGATACTCATCACGAAAGAGCAGTGGCAGGAACTGCGTATCGGCGCCGCGCCAGACTGACGTTCGCCGTAATGTCGAATACCCCCTAAATCCCCCCTTTCGGGGGGGGACTTACCGGACTTTCAACGCGCTAAAAAATCCGTTCCCCCGTCCCTGAAAGGGAAGGGGGACAGGGAGAAGGATTTTCAGGCGGCTGACACGGACAAATGGCGCTGTAAAAGAGGAGGAAACTTATGGATTTTATACGGTTCGCCTTGCGCTACGCCTACTCCCGCCGATATGCCGCGGCGTATATCGCGCTCTGCTGGATTCTCTGGGCGATTCTCTTTGCCTTCAATAAACTCCCGGTAGGGTTTCTGTCCTATCTGATTCTGTTCAGCCTCGCGCCCGTACTGTTTTTTGAGATACTCCGCCTCTTGCGCGTCTACCAGAAGCATTTGACCATGGGCGACATGACGGAAATTACCGCGCAGACGCTCGACGAACTCGCGGCGCAGTACCCGCCCGACGAAAGCGTAACCGACGGCGATTACCAAACGTTATTGCGGCGTTGCGTGGAGGCGTCGGACGAGGCGGCGGACGCGTCGCCGGGTATCGGGTTCGCGGAGTATTATACCCGCTGGGCCAAGGAACTCAAAGAGCCTGTCGGCGCGATGGAACAACTGCTTTTGACGGGCGATTCTCCGCTCGTGCGGCGCATGTCGGTGGAGTTGCGGCGGCTGGAACAGTACGCGGAAATGGCGGTGGCCTATGCGCGGCTGGAGAGCGGCCCGAAGTACGCCTTGCGCAAGTACGACTTAAACGCGATTGTAGAGAAGAGCGTGCGGAAATTCGACGCCGAGGCCACGGAGAAACGCCGCGCAATTGTCTTTGCGCCGACGCCGTTTCCGGTGATGGTCGTCACGGACGCAAAATGGCTGGCCTTTACGCTGGAACGGATTCTCTCCAACGCCTTGCGCCACGCGTATTCCGGCGCGATTACAGTCTCCGTGGAGAAAGACGCAAGCGCGGCGGACGACTTCCAGGACTGGGAGCGGGTATCGGCGGGCGACGCGCCGGGTATCGGGCCGTTTCTGCTGGTACGCGACAACGGCGCCGGGATTCCCCCCGAAAAAATGCAACGTCTGCTGGACTTGGCGCCGATACGCGACGACGCCGACGAGAATCGCGGCTTAGGCCTGTACCTGTGCCGGAGGATATGCGACGGCTTGGGGCATTCCCTTTCGGTGATGTCGCGGGAAGGGGAAGGAACTTGCGTCATGCTGGAAGTCTCCTTGCTCGCGTCGCCGGACGAGCCGGAACAACAACCGCCGCCGCAGGAAAGCGAAGCGGACAAGCCGGAAGCGGAATAACATCAGGCGAAAAGGAAGGGCAGGCCGGGAAAGCCTGTCCTTTCGCTATTGCAAAGCGACGTAAGTTCGCATAGTGTTCGCTTAGAGCGGCGCAAGTTCGTGCAAGGTTCGTTTAGAGCGGCGCAAGTTTCGCGTAGTGTTCGCCGTAGAACTCCACGCCGTTGCGCCCGTGGGTCTTGACAACGTACAAGGCCCGGTCGGCGTCCTTATAAATATCCTCCGTCCCGTCCTCGCGGTCGTTGAACGCCACGCCCACGCTCAATGTCACGCCCGGCACGCCGTCGGAGGTATCCTGTAAGGCGTCGCTAATGCGTTGCAGTTTGTCTTTCAGCAGATTCTTCATACCGGAAGAAACGTCGGTCACGATGACGGCGAACTCGTCGCCCCCGACGCGGCAGGGGAAGTCGGTCTCGCGGAAATTCTGGTCCAGCAGGCGGGCGATTTTCTGCAACACTTGGTCGCCCACGTCGTGCCCGTGGGAATCGTTGATAGTCTTGAACTTGTCCACGTCAATGAGCATGAGCGCAATGGGGAGATTTTTATAGTCCTCCCGGAGCCTGTCGAACGTGCCGCGATTGTAGAGGGAAGTCAGGGCGTCGTGCTCGGCCTCGTGGCGTAAATGCGCGCTGGTTTTCTGATTCTCCTTGTACATGATGTTATAGGCCCGCGCAAGGTAGCGCAACTCGTAGGCCCCCGTCATGGGCAACGGCTGGTAGTGGCGGATACAGGTCACAAACGCGTTCATCGGCCACAGGACAAGGCGAATCACGGTCAGGATGGTCAGTACGGTGACAAGCATGAGCAGAACGGCCAGAAGGCGTTGCGAGAAAGTCAACTGTTCCAGCAACGCGGCGTTGGCTTTTTCGGCGTTGTGGCGTTCGTTCGTCACGCAACCAATACAAGAGTTTACGCACCTCTCGATAAGGTCGACATAGCGCTGATAATAGGCGTCGTGCGTCAGATTCATGGCGGTTCGTATCTTTTCTTCCGGCGTCATATTCCGCTCGGTCTCCGACAACTGCACGTCATTGAGAAGGGCGGCGTCCCCGCCCAGAATGTAATTTTTCGCCTCGGCTACCAGACGCATAGAGCGGTATTCGCGCTTCATCAGCTCATAAGAATAGCGGTAGGCCTCATCCAGATAAAGATATGCGTAGGTGTCGGACAGATACGTTTTGAGTACGTCCGTGGCCTGTTCGCGGTTACGGTTTACGAACGCTTCCTCAAAATAGCGCTCCATGTACTTTATATCCTGCGTGACGGCGAACATCCGCGCTTGAATCGTGAGATAGTTGGAGGCGTGTTTGAGCTGATTAGCGGCCAGTTCGCATTCGATGTATTTGTCGTTCGCGTCGCGGAGTTCGAGGTCGGCGTTGGTCGTCTGAAGGGAACTGAGCAGAAAGAGCAACAGCAACAGCGAGGCGAACGTAACGACAACCACGTTGATACTGCGGATTTTCAGGCCGGACATTTTTTCGGTCAGTTCCGGTATGAACGGGTTATCCAGATACACGGAGGAATACAGTTTCGGCTCCTGTCCGCCCCGTTTCGACGCTTGCGCGGGTTCAGGCGTATCCTGTAGCGGCCCGGATTCCGCCCCGTCCGGCGTATCCGGCATAGCGTCGGCGGATTGCGGCGGCGTATGGTTCGCGGCGGCGTCCTGCGCGGGCGCGTTGCGTTGCGCGTCCCCGGACTGCGCGGGCGCGTCTCCCGACTGCGCGGAAGGGAGTCCGGACTTTTGCGCGGCGGGCGCGGGATTGGTACGCTTATGCTTTTTTTTCATGAAATCCCCTCCTGAACAATCGTATTCGCAAGCCTGCGCGGATAGGAAAAAGCGAAAATATGAGAAAATAATTATAGCATAAAAAGCGCCGTCACGCAACGGTTTCGGCAAAAAAAATCAACCCGCGTTTTGCGGCGCTTTCGGGAGTTTCCGAAAAATTTCCGCGCTTTTCAAGTCTCCGCGAGGCGTTTTTTTCGTTGTTTGGAAACCCCGGAGACGGTCGAGGTATGCGTAAAGTTTTCGTTGGCGCGGCGGAAACTTGCCCTCATCCGACGCTACGCGCCACCTTCCCCCGGAACGGGAGAAGGACAAGACTATAACGTAATCTTTGAATCTTTGGCGCAATCCCGGGAAGTTTTTAAAGATTGCGCTTTCAAGTTTACCCTTCCCCCGTCTACGGGAGAAGGTGTCACGCAGTGACGGATGAGGGCGAAAAGCGCAACTTGCCAAGAAACCGTGTACGCATACGCCGCGGTCGAGACTTTTTTCCTCCGACGGTTGATTTTTCCGTCCGTCCGGTGTATGATACAGCGCATGGAAACGCCGTTAGTCGCGGGAGGTATCTAGTATTATGACGAACGAAGAACTCTTGCAGGAACTCTTGAAGGCCCAGAAGAAGGCCTTGCTTTACAGCCGTATCGCCTTGGTTTTAGTCCTGCTGCTCATCGCCGCAATCGCGGGCGCGGCCCCGTTCGCAGTCAAGGCGGTGCGCGCCACGCAAAATTCCTTGCGCAAGGTCGACGCCATTTCCAACAGCGTCAACGCGATTATCGGGGAGAGCGAAACGGGAAACGCGTCCATTGTCGACACGCTGGAGAAGCTCAACAAGCTGGACTATCAGCGCCTCAACGAAGCGATGACCAAACTGGACAGTATCGACTTAGGGCAGTTAAACGACGCCATCAGCCGTCTGAACAACGTGGACTTCAACCGCCTCAATTCCGCGATGAACTCGCTGGACAAGGTCGACTTTGACCGCCTCAACGAAGCCATTCACGATTTAGACAATCTCATGGAGCCGTTGAACCGGTTCGTAAAGGCGCTTTCCCCGGGTTAAGGCGCGGGATAGAGAATCAACCCCTGCCGGACGTTCCCGACGGGGGTTTGATTTTGCGCAAGGCTTTCAAGGCGCGTCGGGCCGGGAGAGATACTCGACAAGGAAGCGTAACGCCTCCAAGTATCCGTTGAGGCCGTGGCCGCGTATGGTTTTCACGCAGGCCTGACGAATATAGGATACATGCCGGAACTCCTCGCGGGCGTCGGGGTCGGACACGTGCACTTCCACCGTCGGAATCCCCACGGCTTTCACCGCGTCCAGTAAGGCTACGCTCGTATGCGTATAGGCGGCGGGATTGATAATAATGCCGTCGATACGGTCAAAATACGCCTGTTGAATCGCGTCCACAAGCGCGCCCTCATGGTTCGACTGGAAACAGGTCAATTCCACGTTCAACGCCTCCGCCTCTTTGCGGAGCATATCCAGCAGGGCGTTGTAGTCGGCGTTGCCGTAAATCTCCGGCTGACGGACGCCGAGCAGGTTCATATTGGGGCCGTTAATCGCCAGAATGCGCACAAAAATCACTCCAAATCATTTCGGCGGTATCGGAAATCTCGCCGTTATTGTCAACGAATACGTCGCGGAAACGTTCGTACAGCGGCTTGCGCTCCTCCCAGAGTACGGAAAGCGGGGTCTGTTGCGACAGGGGCCGCCCGTCGACCGGCAACCGCGACAAGTCACGGATAAGATGATAAATCCGCCCGTTCTGACGCAGGAAATCATAATTCCGGGCGTCCTTTACCGCGCCGCCGCCCGTGACAAGTATTTTTCCGGTCTCCTTTCCGGCGTTGGCGGTCTCCTTGCGTTCGAGTTCCCGGAACGCCGCCTCCCCGTCCGACGCGAAAATCTCCTCAATACTCTTTCCCACGCGCCGCGCTATGCGCTTGTCAATGTCGATGGCCTCCCGTCCGGTCAGCAGAGCGAGGGCGCGTCCGACGGAACTTTTGCCGCTCCCCGGCATACCAATCAGCACAATATTCGTCCGGTCCTGACGCAGACAGGATAACACGTCGAATTGCAGTTCCTCCGAAATTTCCGTGCCGAAGAACAGACTTTCCGCGGCGGCGGCCTGTCCCACGAGCATGGGCAGTCCGTCGGAACAGGGAATCCCGAGCGCCTCCGCCTGTAAAAGCAAGGCCGTGCGCCGGGGATTGTAAATCAGGTCAAGGACGCCGCGCAACGCCGGGAAGACGGTCAAATCCAGCGGCGCGGCGCCGTTGTTCGGATACATCCCCACGGGCGTCGCGTTCACCAAAACATCCGCGTCCGCGTGGCGTTCCAGATTACGGTAGTTGTTCTCGCCCCTGCGGGATACCACGACAATTTCCCGCGCCTCCTGACGCCGCGCCTCCGCCTGTACCGTCAGCGACGCGCCGCCCCCGCCCAGTATCACGACTTTCTGGCCCGTCAGAGAGATTCCCGCTAGACACGCCATAGAGCGAAAGCCGATGATGTCCGTATTCCAAGCGCGGAGCTTGCCGTCGTCGCCGCGCACGAGCGTGTTCACGCTTCCAATCGCGGCGGCTTGCGGGTCAATCCAGTCGCAGAACGGCATGACGGTCTTTTTATAGGGCATGGTGACGTTCAGGCCGCCGAGGTCGTCGCGGCGCAGGAAATCGGGCAGGGCGTCGGGTTCCAGTTCCATGAGGCGGTAGGACGGACAGCCCAGCGCGTGATGAATGGGCAGTGACCAGCTATGCCCGAGCGTCCGCCCAATCAGGCCGTAAATTTTACCGTTTGTTTT
>JAFSOM010000423.1 GCA_017447005.1 Oscillibacter sp. | reverse complement strand
GTTTTGTCGACCGTTTTTTTCGGAAATAGTATCAGTCGGTCACTCATCAGGCTGGACAGAACAGTTCCCGCCGAAATGGTCATAAACAGAATGCCGGACCAACTCAAAGGCGCGCCGATTTCGATGCGCATGACCGGCCACGCGGAACCCAGCAGGGCATCCGGGAGGCCCAAACTGATGAAGGCCAGATAGATGAATGTCAACAGAAGCAATGTCATATCCGCATTACTCCTTTGCCAACACTGTAACTGACTCCAATCAAACCAGCCCCCTGTCTTTCAAAACTCTGTAGTTCTCTGCGAACCATTTCTGAATCACAGGGTTCTTCTCATCGTCCACCCAGAATGAGAGATTGGCGCTGAGGAAAACGCGCAGAGCGTCCATCCAGTTTTTCCGTTTCATATCGGGTCACTCCTTTGAAAAATCTGACGAAGGGTTCTTTACAGACCCGACGTTCTGGTGTAGAATCATACCATCAAATTTGATTTTTCCATAGAAGAATACAAGCAAAAAGATAGCACAATATAATCAGAAATGGAGTTCGCTTATGATTCGATTCAACTGCGCGTGTTCCATATCCGCTTCCGGACATGAGGAAGTGGAACACGGGACGGCACTTTTTCCCGCCGCTTGTTATCAGGATAATCTAACAGAAATGCCTGTTCCCTGGCATTGGCACGACGAACTGGAAATCGTGGTAATTACGGAGGGAACGGCTTCATTCGCAACCGACCGGGAACGGCTGGAACTGCGGGCGGGGGAAGGATGCGTCGTCAACGTGGGCATTGTTCATGGTGTTTGGAATGGCGGCGCGGACGAATGCGCCCTGCGCTCTATTGTATTCCATCCCCGGCTGATTGGCGGCGCTGCGGAGAGCGTTTATTGGCAGAAATACCTGTTTCCATTGCTGGAAAACCGCGCCTTCCAAATTCTGAAACTCTCTCCCGAACAGCACGCGGATATGCTTGAAGAGATGAAACGCGCATGGCGCCAATGCGCGGAAGAACCGGACGGCTTTGAAATCACGGTACGAAATGAACTCTCTATGCTATTATTCAAGTTGTCTAAACAGGTAGCGACATCTGCTGGCGGACAATCGGAGAGGGTTCGGCGAAATGAGGAGCGGCTAAAGAAAATGCTCTCTTATATTCGGGCGCATTTTTCGGAAGAACTCAGCGTAAGGGAAATCTCGGAGGCCGCCGCTGTCAGTGAGAGCGAATGTATCCGCTGTTTCCGAAACAGTATCGGAACAACGCCAATCCGGTACGTAAAACAGCTCCGTCTTCAGGAGGCGGCGCGACTGCTTGTTTCCACGGAGAAGAAGATTATCGAAATCGGAAACGACTGTGGATTCCGGGAAATGAATTATTTTAGCCGGTCTTTCCGGGAGCAATTCGGCGTGACGCCGACAGAATACCGAAAGCAAAAATCTCAACCCTAAAGAGGAAAGGAGCATTTGTATGACAAACGCGATTATTTTTGATTTGGACGGCACTCTATGGGACGCGACGGGACAGACTTTCAGGCGGTAACTGTTTAGATAATCAACGGGCGTCTGTTGCAAATGACGCCGGAACACCTGACAGCAACGGCTACGGCTGACGTGTCCGGCTGACGCTATATCTGACAGCGACAGCCTTTCTCCGTAATTCTGGCGGATGTAGGCAACCATAGCGCGCTGTAAATTCAATTCCGTATGCGGCTTTCCCTCAACGGGAGGCAGGGAACCCATAATACTCCACAGAATGTGAAGTAAGCCGACAGCCTCCAGTTCATACGCCTCCGACGTTTTTTCAGGGCGGCAATCCGGGAGAGAAGAAGCGCCGCCTCCTGTCCGGCAGGGGTTGACGCTTCCAGACGCCGCCAGTTTACGCCCGAATGTTCCAGCACAGGACGCACTTCGCGTTCCAGCAAAACGCCGCTTCCGGTGAACAGGGACGGATGAAAGAGAATACAGGTAAAGCGGCAGTCCCGCCCATGAAAGCCGTAGCCGTAGTGCATTCGGCGGGCGTTGACGAAAAGCGCGTCGCCCTGTTCCAGCGTAATCCGTTCGCCATCAATATAGTACGCATTTCTCCCTCTAAAACGCGTATCCATTCAATGTCATCGTGCCAATGGCACGGGGTGCGCATATCGGGGTAGCGGGACAATCGTCCCTCCCGGATATACAGCCGCACGTTCTCCCGGTCATAGCGGACAACCTCCGAAGCGTCTCTCATCAGTTCGATTTGGCCCAGTTCCATTTGCGGCAGTCTCCCTTCCTGTACGATTTTTATAGAAATCCGCGAATATTGTGTTAGAGCTTTCCGGTTTCCGATGTTATTATAGTAGCGCATTCCGTGAAAGAAGAAAAGAGCGGTCATGAAGAACGGGAGGCTGTTATGGAAAAGTTTACGAAGCGGATTCTGAACGCATTGCAACAGAGGCTGATGATTCCGCTGGAATACGAACCCTGCGACGCGGCGTAAGACGGAAATCGGCGTCACGCAAAAGGCGCGGACAGGGAATCGGGAAGCGCGTAATTTCGCTCAAGTGAACGGCGTTTGAAAACAAGTCAGCGTATCGCCGCGCTACATTCGGGCGGCGATACGCTGGTAAACTGGAATTTGTCACTCCAATTCAGAGGCAAAAACCCCTCCTGTGAAATAAATATCATTACCATTTTCGTCCTTATAAAAAGAAACCTGCTCCTCATCTATCTTTTCAAAACCAAGTGATTTTAGAAGTCGCACCGATGGAAGATTATCCAGAGCTGTGCCCACAAAGAAACGGGTATTGCGTCCATTAGAGAGTAGTTTCATCAATGCCAGTAAACTCTCTTTAGCGTAACCGTTTCCGTGAAAGTCACTATGGAAACAATACCCGCACTCATATCCATTAGTTTCTTTATGAAAATCGGCATAGCCAATTATCTGGTTTTCGAGACATATCACAAAAAAGATATGTTCCATTTGAGGAGAAGCGTCCGCCCACAGTTTTGCTATCCTTTGTACTTCCGCTGTACTCCGAGTATGAGGAACATCATATTTTGCATACTGAGAATGACTGAAATCGTCCCAAATACGCATCAAACTTTTCCAGTCATTTTCTTCTATGAAGCGGATATTCAATCTTTGTGTTTTCAGTTTCATGTTTATAAGCCGCCTTTCTGCGAAAGGCACCAACGGGGTTATGAAACGCCGTGATGCCAACGCTTCAAAATTCTGCTATACTATCCACGGGAAAGTTCGGCAAACTACAGAACCCGTGGAGGTGAGTGGCGGGGCTGTATAGCGGCAACCCCGTATGTTTATATGGTGTCGGTCATCCGTTAAGGCATCAACGATTGGCGCAACGCGTAGCCCGTAAACTTATCTCTTTCAAATCGACTCGATTTTGCCGGATGGCCAGTCCCTGCCGGACTTCCTCAGTTTGTTTTTGGAGGAGGTTTTCATTGGCTTTTAAGATTTTCCGCAAGAACTGTTGCGGACTTGACGTACACAAGACCTGGATTTTCGCCTGTATCGGAATCACCGACGCGAACGGACGGACGGAATATAAACAGGCTCGCTTCTCGTCCTTTTCAGGAGGCTTGCGGGAACTGTCCGACTGGCTTGCGAAACATTCCTGTTTTGAGGTCTGCATGGAATCTTCCGGGAAGTATTGGATTCCCGTATTCAATATTCTGGAACAGACCTGCTCCGTAACGCTGGCGCATCCCAAGTACACCAAGCCCCGGAAGGGAAACAAGACCGACCGGAAAGACGC
>JAFSOM010000422.1 GCA_017447005.1 Oscillibacter sp. | reverse complement strand
GCCGAGGAAACCGCCGAGGAATTGATTATCGACGCGAACAGGGCGACCGACCCCCTCAAGGCGGCCGAGTATATCCACGACGCGTTGACGCAATTTGAAAAGGTCGAAACGAAACTCCGGAGGGCAACGGCCCTCGGCCTGTTGTCGCCGGAAACCGAGGGTTTGTTGTACGTGGACATTGACGACATAAGAGGGAACGCAAAGAAATGGAGGTCCTACTTTTTGAAAGAATCCAAACGACAAAAAGAGGGTCGGAATTCCGGCGAGGAACAACACCCCGTCGGGAGTGAACCCACAACGATAAATTGATTTTGAGAAAAGGTCCGGCCCCTCTCATTTAGACGGGTCGGAAAACTTGCGAGTATAACAGTAATAACGCGTTCATCTTTAACGGCAACAACGGCAACGTGAACAACAACAACAAGTACAACACGAACACAGTTCGCCCCGTGTCCGAATTTCTCGATTTCATACCGGGAAACCCGTTGTTTGCGTCCCTCGTTTCCGAAATGGGCCGGGCGTACAAGATTTGTTTGTCTAACAAAGCGAACACCCCGCCCGCGTTGAAATTCCGTCTAAACGAGGCGGAAAACCTCGCGTCCCTTATCCGGGACGTTTACAACTTTGAATACATCCCCCGGCCGTCAATCGCTTTTATCGTAACAATCCCGTGTCCCCGGGAGGTTGTCGCGGCCGATTTCCGGGACCGAATCGTTCATCACTATATCGTTATGAAACTCGAACCCCTGTTCGAGGGATTAAAGGTATTTCACGACGACGTTTATTCGTGTCGTGTCGGTAAGGGCAACCTCGCCGCGATTGAACGGTTGCGCGACCGGATTTGGATTGAATCGCGGGGGTACACGGTCCCGTGTTACGCGGCGTCGTTCGACATCCAATCGTTTTTTATGTCGATTGACAAACGCCGCTTATACGACGAACTCGTCGCCCTCGTACAAGAAAATTATTTCGATTGGGACAAAGATTATTTGTTGTACCTCATCCGGGTAACGACATTTAATCTCCCAACGGAACACGCGGTCAAACATTCCCCGTCCGCAATGTGGGACCTCATCCCGAAATACAAATCGTTGTATAATTTGGATTGGTTCCTCGGTCTTGCGATTGGGAATTTGCCGTCACAAATCGACGCGAATTTCTACAACGCGCCGTTTGTCCGGTGGTTGGTCGGCGTGGGCCTCGTCCCTGTAAATTACGTCGACGATTTTTACCTCGTCGACCGGGACAAGGAAAAAATCCTCGCCGCAATGCCGCATATCCGGAACTATCTTGCAACGGAACGTGGGTTGACCTTACATCCGCACAAATTCGAGTTACAACCCGTCGAACGGGGTATTAAATGTTTGGGCGGTATCGTGAAAGACGGTGAAATCTTTGTCAACAAACGGACCGTATCGAGGTGTTACCAAAAAATCCACTATTACAACGAGGTTGTCGGCGAGTCGCATAAAAACCGCGCAAAGTACGCGGAACCCTTTGTCGCGATTCTCAACTCATACCTCGGGATAATGTCGCACTATTCGTCCGGGGCGACCCGGCGCAAGATTGCCGAAACCGTGTTGACCGTTTGGGAGGGTTATATCGTATTCGACGAGGGATTCACAAAGGCCCGCCCCGTATCGAAATATTGTCGGTTGAAACGGGCGCGTTTCCACGCCCGGGGAACCCGCCGACAGGATTTGCAAACAATTAACAATTTCAACAATGAACAATCGAGAATCAATCGTTCGTCGAATTGACGAACTCGAGTCCGAGAACCTCGGACACCTTGCAACAATGGCAAAAAGCGACGCACAC
Source organism: Oscillibacter sp. (assembly GCA_017447005.1). Classification (GTDB taxonomy): domain Bacteria; phylum Bacillota; class Clostridia; order Oscillospirales; family Oscillospiraceae; genus Oscillibacter. The sequence goes on along the minus strand of JAFSOM010000422.1, from coordinate 1,092 downwards.
GCCGCCAAGTGTTCCAAACTCGGCGTTTCCTTTGGCGAAACGTACCCGGACGACCTCGCGGAATACCGCGCCGCATCGGAACAGTACAACGCAAACGAGGAGGAAATCGCCCGCCTCGAGGCCGAACTCGCCGAAATGCCGGAGGAGGCCGCCACGGACCCCGTCCCGGCCGAGGAGGAAATGTAAAAACCCTTAATCGCGTGGTATTATGAAAAAGTGTGCGCCTTTCGTGTTTTGGGTATGCCTTATAACCGCCGTCGCCCTCATTATTACGGGATTCATCGTCCCGCCGACCGGGGTTATTGACGGTTCGGTTATAACGGCCGTCGGCGAACTGTTCGCGTTCGCCGCCCTCGGCGAGTTACCCGAGGTAATCCGAACGGCGAAATCCGCAAAGATTACCGCCGGGGGAAAGACAATCGAAATCACCGGGGACGGCGCGGGAAAACCCGACGCCGACCCGGAGGACAATTAAAATCGTATCAAAGTATGAAATCAATTGTAATTCACACGGACAAATGGTTACACGCCCTCGCGTCGGCCCTCATCGTGACGGCCGCGTTCCTCGTCCTCGCCGGGGCGGGTGTTCCGGGCGTTTGGGCCGCCGTCCTTTCGGTCGTTATTGCGGCCGCCGCCGGAGTCGGCAAAGAGTATGTAATTGACGTTTGGATACAGGGCGAAACCGCCGAGGTCGGCGACCTTATCGCCGACGGCGTGGGAATCCTCGTCGGACTCGTCCCCGTTATCCTGTTCCTCATCCTGTAACGATATGTTACGGAAACCGATTATCTTAATTGATAACGGACACGGTATCGACACTCCCGGGAAACGTTCGCCCGACGGCCTTTTCCGGGAGTATCGTTACGCGCGGGAAATCGCTTGCGGCCTTTGCGATTGTTTACAGGCCCTCGGCGAAACCGCGTTCCTCCTCGTCAAGGAGGAGAACGACATTTCCCTCGAGGTGCAAATTGATGATTGCACCCCGGCCCCGGTCGGACAACAGGAATTCGACGTCGTCGCGGTTGTTTTGGAACAGGTTTTCAGTCAACACGGCGGGACAAAGGGTTTTCCGGAGGATATAAAATCCGGCCT
>JAFSOM010000421.1 GCA_017447005.1 Oscillibacter sp. | reverse complement strand
TTTCCGGGCGTGATTGAGAGGGGCGCGGCATTCGCTTAGAACCCCGCCCCCAGTCCCCCTCCCCTGTCAGGGGCGGGGGAACGAATGTTTCCGGGCGTGATTGAGAGGGGCGCGGCATTCGCTTAGAACCCCTCCCCCAGTCCCCCTCCCCTTTCAGGGGCGGGGGAACGAATTTTGAAAACGCTTTCAAGTTCCGGTAAGTCCCCCCTGAAAGGGGGGATTTAGGGGGGTATCCGTAAATCAGGACGGTTCGCTCTGTTTCTTCTCTTCGCGCTTGCGCTTGAGCTGACGGACATACTTCCGGATTTCGTCCTCGTCCGTCTGACGCCGTTTCCCCGACGCTTTCTTTTTCCCGGATTGCTCCGAACGTTCGATTTCCTCCGCGGTATGCAGTCCGTCGGTATGCCAGCGTTTGAGAATGCCGTTGCAGTAGGCCCACTTGAACTCGTGACAGTTTAAGAGCGTCTTTTCGTAGGCGATAGAGACCGCCTCCGGCGAAAAGCCCCACTCCAGCCACGCCGACAGATACTTTTCCTCCAGCTTCCCCGGCAGACGCTCGCCCATGTTCAACACGCGCATATAGCCCGCGTATTCGCTCTCGCGTCGGGCGTAACGCTTCAGATACTCCGCCGCCGCCGCTTGCGTGTCGATACCCATATTGTACCACTGTACCCCGACGCGGGCAATGGACGCCATGGTTGGGACGCGTCCCGGGCCGCGTAGGGACGCCTCCCGCTCCGCGCAGTGGTTTACTAACGTATAAATTACGTCGGACGGCAGTCCCACGCCGTTGAACAGTTCCAGCAGACGGGCCAAGTCCGCCGGGGAGAGGCGTTTCCCCAGACGGCTCTCGACCTGCGCGGTCAGTTGGCGGAACTCCGCGCTGTGCTCCAATTGGAACGCGACTTCCTCCTGTTGATACGCCTCCGGCTCGGCGTCGGATACGTCCGGCGTCTGTTCGGCGTCCGGCGCGACGAGTTGCAGTTCGCGCAGTACGGTTTCGGCGGCGTCCGTGCGCGGGGCGTCCCAGCGCAATTCCTTCGTCAGCGCCGACGGCGACAGCGTCCCGCCATGCCGCAGTAGCGCCAGATATAACAGGGCGGCGTCGCCGTCGCCGCGTTCCAGCAGACGCCGTAACGCCTGCGCGGGGATGATAACCGGCTCGTCCCCCGTGCGTATGAGAATATTTGCCAAACGGCGACCTTCCTTTCAGGGTTTCGGCGCGTGCGCGTCAGGATTGCAAGGTCTCGATTGCGCGTCACGTCTCCGCGGTCTCGATTGCGCGTCACGTTTCCGCGGTCTCGATTGCGCGTCACGTTTCCGCGGTCTCGATTGCGCGTCACGTCTCCGCGGTCTCGATTGCGCGTCACGTCTCCGCGGTCTCGATTGCGCGTCAGGTTTCCTCAAGCTCGACTTCGCGCTCCGCGACTTGTTCGGCGCATTTCCTCGCGCTTGCGAAACCGAAGTAACGCACCTCAATGTTTTCCCGGCGCGCCGTCTCGATAATGCGGTAATAAAACTTATGCGAAAGCGCGTTGGCCTGTATCCATACGACATCCGCGCCCTTGAGCGCGTTGAGGTCGGGCAGGGATTCGCGCTGGAAAAACCGCGCCCCCGGCAACAGTGGCCGGATAGATTTGCTCCACGTGTCGTGTCCGCCGAAAATCAGTATCCGGCGGCTCACCTGATACGGCAGGCGGACGGCGCTTTCCTTCACGTCAAATTCGAGCGTTTCGCCGGAACGCGTGCGGAACATCGTCTCGCGCAGTCCGTGCAGTTCCATGCGGTCCTGTTCGGCGCGGCGCTGTTCGTCGCGTAACTGGTCCTCCAGTTGGCGGGCCTCCAATTCCTTCTCGTGCAGGGCCTGTTTGGCGGCCTTTAGTTGACGGTTGAGCGCGCAAACGCGGTCGGCGTCCTCGGATTCCGCCGCCGCCTCCCGCTCCTCGACGGGCGGACGCGTCCCGGCCTTCCCCGCTTTGGCGGCGTTCCCTACGCCGCTGACGCTCCCCGTTTTGACGGCGTTCCCGGCGTTGGCGGCGCTCCCCGCTTTGACGGCGTTCCCGTCGCCGCTGACAGTCCCGGCGCCGTCCCACAGACCGCCGTCGGCGTCGTCGCGGGCCTCGGAGACAGCGGACAGCGCCATAGCCGCCGTTGCCAGTCCCCGCGCTTCCTCCGCCGAAAGTCCATGCCCCCGGAACCAAGCGCACAGCGATTCCGACACCTTCCGGTCACGCGGCAACAGATACCCCGTCGCCATGTGGAACAACTGCGCGACGGAACATAATTCGCCCTCCGGGTCGTTGTTCTCCTCGTCGTCCTCTTCTTCTTCGTCGTCCGGCGCGTCCTCTCCGGCGTTGGCGGCGTCGTCGGCGTCCTCGCCGTCCTCCGACGCGTCCTCTTCGTCGGCGTCCTCGCCGTCCTCCGACGCGTCCTCTCCGTCGGCGGGCGCGTGGAAGAGGTATTCCAGCGCCTCGGACGGCGACTCGCGCTCGTAAAGCTCCGGCGTCTCCCCGCCATAGAATACCGCCCATGGCAAATGTCGCTCCGCGCAGGACAGCACGGCGCAGGTCAGCGCGTTCAGATTCATCAGTAAATCGTCCTCACGCTCCATCAGAAGGGCCGCCGCGCAGATTGCATACGGATTGCTGACCGTAAACTCCGACAGTAAATCCGTCATGCGGCGGTAGTACAACTCGGCTTGCATTTTGTCGGGGGGGAATCCAATCAGGCCGGGCGTTTTCATCAGGAACGCTATATCGGGCGTGCGCTCGGAAAACTCCCGTAAATTCGGCGGCGGCGTATGGCGGCGGTTGTACGAGAGCAAGTCCGCGACCGACGGCGGCGGCGCCAGCGGATTCGTAGCCCCCGGAAACGGCGGCGCGAACGAATAAGCGAAGCCTTTCTGCGACGGCGGCGTCACGCGCTTGCACACCTCCAGAAAACGTCCGAAGTAGTCCGATAAGGCCTCCCGGAACGCGTCGCGCAGTCTTGCGGCGTCATCCTTGCGAATCAGTCCCATGAGCTTGCGAAACTCTTTGGCCGTCCCTTTTTTGCGGCGCGTAAACGCCGTCAATGTCCGGCTGACCGCCTCCGCCGGGTAGCGGAACTCCTCGTAAGGGACGGGAAACGCAATCTCTGAAAATTCGTCCTCGGGCAGCAGCGCAAGCAGTTCGGATTGCAGATTATGGCTTTCGACGTAGTCCAACAGCCATAACGCGCCGCCCAACAAAATCGAAGAGGAACCCGGCGTCACCTCCACCGGCCCCATGGGTATCGCCGTCGCCGTCGCTAAGGCCTTCAACACCTCCTCGCGCTTGTAGTCGCCCTCGAAGCGTCCGCAAAAGTACTCCAAACACGCCTTGACCGCGCTTTCCTGTCCGGTTATGCCGCTTGCGCGAATCCCCATCGCGGATTCCGCCCGCGCTAAGGTCTCAAAATCAGAAAATATGTCCGCTAGGGTTTGCTCCTCCGTCTCTGAGAGCGACGCCGGGGGGAACGCCTCCCCCGCTAAACGCCATGCCTTTGCGCGTAACGCTTTCTTTTTTCCAGCCATTGGAATCTACCGCCTCCCGCTTTATCATGTCCTTATCCGGCATGGGAAAAGGCGGTTCTATTTTACCATAACTTTTCCCGCTTGTCACTCTCTCGCGTAACTTTTTTTCGCGGCGGATGTGTGTGGCAATCATTGGCAAGTTTTATCGCCCCTCCGCCGTGCCCTCTTTCGCCCCCCTCTGTCGCCTTACGGCGACATCTCCCCCCGTACCGGGGGGCGACACGGACGCAAGCCCGCAAAGTTTCCAAGATGACGCTGTCAAGGCCGCAAATGTTTGGGTTTTTATGGAAATTGAGCGAAAAACCCACAAAAAGGAAATTTGCCTTTCGTCCTTTTTCGTCCAAATGACGGAAAACTACTTGCAATCCCGCCGCGTCTTTGTTATAATAGGGCCGCCAAAACGCGTAGACAATCCCGGCCCCGGCGGAATCCGCATTCCCGCATGCCCATTCCCCCGGAGATTTTCCAATACTTTCCAAAGAAAGGCGGTATGCCAATTGAAAAGACTTGTCAGACTTTTGACTGTCCTGACGCTCTGCGCCCTCTGCGTTATCGGCGCGTGCGCGTCCGGTTCCGACGCCGTTTCCGTCAGCCACGCCGACACCCTCCACGCCTTACATCTGTTCCGCGGCACGGGCGTCAACGACGACGGCTCCCCGATTTACAGTCTCAACCAGTCCCCCACCCGCTTGCAGGGCCTCATTATGATGATACGCTTCCTCGGCGAAGAGGAAGCGGCCCTCGCCTGTGAGACCGATTCCCCATTCACCGACGTTTCCGGTCAGGCGGAATCCTACGTCTCCTACGCCTACCGCCGGGGCGTCACCAACGGCACGACGGCGTCCACGTTCACCCCCGGCGCGACGCTCTCCGCCAACGCCTACCTTGCGTTCCTGTTACGCGCCATGGGCTATACGGAGGCCGACGGCGATTATCAATGGGAAAACATCCTCCCGTTCGCGGTCTCGCTGGGGATTCTGTCCGACGCCGACGCCGCCGCGCTTGAATCCGGCGAACTCAACCGCGGCGATATGGTCGATTTGAGTTACCGCGCCTTAAACTGTCCCGTCAAGGGAGGAGAGTCCACGCTGGCGCAAACGCTCATGGAAAAAGGCGTCTTTACGGAGGAAGAGGCCCGGAACGCCGGGATTCTCTCCACCGCGTCCGTGTCCGGCGTCCCCGACAATGGCTCTACGAGCTTTGAGGCCTTCGCGCCCCTCGCGCCCGATTTGCCCGAAAACCCCATGCCGTGGGAGACGCCCGTCAGCGACGCCTCCACCATCGACTATGAGAAAAAGTCCGTGCATACCTCGGAAGGCCTCGTGACCGCGCATATCCTCACGGTCAACACGCGCAATCCCAAAGTGCGCGTCAAGACGGCCCTCGTCGACAACCGCCTCGGGCATACGGCGTCCTTTACGAAAATCGTACAAAATTCCGGCGGCGCCGTCGCGGTTATCAACGGCAACTTCTTCAATTCCTACAGCAAGTTTCAGTCCCCCATCGGCCATGTCATGTCGGACGGCGCCTTCCTCTACGGCAACTCCGGCCTCTCGTCGCTCGGCTTTACGTCCGACGGCTCCATACAGGTCGGACGCCCCGCCGTCTTTACGCGCCTGACTTCCGGCGCCGACGAGTGGTCAATCTATGAAATTAATACCCCCGAACAGGAGGACGTGACCTCTATCATGTATACCCCCGCTTACGGCGAACAGGTCAGCGTCACAAACGGCGGCTGGGCCTTGACCGCCGACGGCGGCGTTATCACGGAGTTCTATTCCGTCAGCGCGGGCGCGTCCGTCAATATCCCGCCGGAAGGCTACGTCGTCTACATGGGCGGCGGCTACGCCTCTACCCCCTACTTCCGTATCCCGCAGAAAGGCTCCCCCATCTCCATGGAATACTATCTCCGCGTCGCCGACGAGGAGGGATTCACCCTTGACGGCGTGCAAAACATCGTCTCGGGCGCGCCGCGGCTCGTACAGGACGGCGTCGCGGTCACGACGCTGGAAGCGGGCTTTCAGGAATCGCGCTTTACCACGGCGTCCAGTTCCCGCACGGCGGTGGGCGTCAATGAGGCCGGCGAACTGCTGTTGATTTCCGTACCCGCCGGGGCTACCATCCAGCAAATGCGCGAACTCGCGTTGGCTATCGGCTGTACGGACGCCATCAACCTCGACGGCGGCGCCTCCAGCGCGATGTACTATAAGGGCAACTATTTGACCGTCCCCGGACGCGAATTGACCGTGACACTGCAAGTGTTCGTCGACGAGTGACGCGCCCCGGAGTTCACAACGTATTATCAACTATGGAAGCGCGGGACACGCTCTCGCGCTTTTCGCGTGACAGGAGACTTTGCCCAATGCCAGACAGACGAAAACAGGAACTTTCGCCGGACGCGAATCCCCCGGCGCATTCCATCACGCGCCGCACGTCGTCAGAGTTGACGCGCCATTCCCCGGATAAGGCGTCGGAACTGACGCGCCGCCCGTCGGATAAGCCGTCGGAACTGACGCGCCGCCCGTCGGATAAGCCGTCGGAACTGACGCGCCGCCCGTCGGATAAGGCGTCAGAGTTGACGCGCCGCCCGTCGGATAAGGCGTCAGAGTTGACGCGCCGCCCGTCGGATAAGGCGTCGGAACTGACGCGCCGCCCGTCCGATAAGGCGTCGGAACTGACGCGCCGCCCGTCGGATAAGCCGTCGGAACTGACGCGCCGCCCGTCCGACGAATCCGCGCCTGAACTCAAACGCCGTCGCCCGCCCGACGAATCCCCCGACGACATCCGCCGCCGTCGCCTTACCGCCTGCGCCGCTACGCTTATCTGCGCCGTCGCCGCCCACGGCTTTCTGTTCGCTAACGAGTTCTTTTCCCATGATTCCGTCTCGTATTTCAACTATACGGAGTTCAGCTTCCGCTTCTATACGGGTATCGGACGCTTTTTGATTCCCGTCTATGAGGCGCTCAAAGGCGGCGTCGCGGCCCCGTGGCTTATCGGACTGCTTTTCGTCGGCTGGATGTGCTTGACAGGCGTCCTCGTCACGGAATCGCTCGGCATTCGGACAAAATCCGGCGTCGCGCTGGCCTGCGGTCTGCTCTGTACAAACGTTTCCGTCAGCCTTACCGGGGCAACCTATGTCTACTGCGTGGACGAGTACGCCTTCGCGCTGTTCTGCGCGGCGGCGGCGGCGTACCTCTTCCTGCGCGGCGGACGCTTCGCCCTCTCCGGACTGCTCCCGCTGTTCGCCGCGCTGTCTATTTACCAGCCCTACGCCACCGTCACGGCGGCCTTATGCCTGTTAGGTTTCATGCGTCAGGCGTCGGACGGGCGCCGCTTACGCTCCATCCTCTCCCGCGCCGTCACCGCCTTGACGCTCATGACCGTCGCGTATATCCTCTATTACGCCGTGTGGACGCTCCTCCGCGTCGCGTACAGTATCCCGCAGACGCGGAACGTCGCCTCGCTCTCCGACTTCGGCCCTATGGCGCGGATTCTGTCGACAAACGCCGCCTTTCTGAATTTCCTGTTCCGTTCCGGCGGCGTCCTCGGCCCCTTACGCCCCATCCTGCACGCGCTCTTATTGATTCTCCTGCTCTGGCGTCTGCTCCGTACCCTCGCCAATCCGCGCCTGCCCGCCCCGAATCGCGTACTGCTGACCGTCCTCGCGTTCCTGCTCCCCGCCGCGCTCTACTCCGTCGCGCTCATCATGCCCGGGGAGGCCCACGACTTGACCTCCTACGCCCGCGAATTGTTCTATCTCCTGCCGCTGTCCCTGCTCGACGGTCTCCCGGCGCGTACCCCCCGGCGTATCCTCTCCATGGAACGTAAGGCGGCGTGCGTCCTGCTGGCGTTGTTGCTCTGGCACCACGTCGTCTACGCCAATCAGGCCTATATGAAAAAGGACTTGGAGAAAAACGCCACGCTCATTCTCGCGGCGCGTATCATCGACCGTATCGAAAGCGTACCCGGCTACGTCCCCGGCGAAACCCGCGTCGCCTTCGCCGGACGCCTCGACTATAACGAACCCCTCGACGCCCCCCGCGACGCCTTCCGCGACCTCCAAACCCAAACCGGGCTTTGGCATTCCCATTCCGCCACGTACAACTTGGGCCGCTATCTCACCGACTACCTGCAATACCCGCTCGTATGGGACCAGACGACCACCGCGACGCGTTCGGAACTCGTGAAGGCGATGCCCATCTTCCCCGCGTCGGGAAGCGTGCGCATGATTGACGGCGTCGTTGTCGTCAAGCTGTCCGAGTAGAGGAAAGTTTTCCGCATGGACGTAAAATCGGCGGAAAATTTTCCGCGAAAGTTTCGGAATCGCGGAAAACCTAAGGAAAGGAGCGGGACGCGTGAAAGCCCGATTGATAAGCGTTATCGTGCCGTGCTACAATGAGGAGGCCGCGTTGCCGCTCTTCCTCGACGCCCTACGGAAAACCGGCGCGGAACTCTACGACGAATTTGCCTGTAACACGGAACTGCTGTTCGTGGACGACGGCTCGCGGGACGCGACACTAGCCGTACTGCGCGACGCCGCCCGCACGGAATCCAATGTCCGCTACCTGTCGTTCTCGCGCAACTTCGGCAAGGAGGCCGCCATGTACGCCGGACTGCAACACGCCAAAGGCGATTACGTCGTCATCATGGACGCCGATTTGCAACACCCCCCCGCCATGTTGCGCGATATGATAGCGACGTTGAACGCGGGCGGCTATGACTGCGCGGCGGCGCGGCGCGTCTCCCGCGACGGCGAACCGCCGTTACGGAGTTTCTTCTCCCGCCGCTTCTACCGCCTCATCAATCGTATCTCCGACACCGAGATTGTCGACGGCGCCTGTGACTTCCGTATGATGACGCGCCGCATGGTCGACGCGATACTCTCCCTCAGGGAGTACAACCGTTTTTCCAAGGGAATCTTTAGCTGGGTGGGCTTCCGTACAAAATGGCTTCCGTTCGAGAATCAGGAGCGCGTCGCCGGGGAAACCAAGTGGTCATTCTGGGGCCTGCTCGTCTACGCCATACAGGGCATTGTCGGATTCTCTACCGTCCCGCTGGCCCTCGTCGCCCTGCTGGGCATACTGTTATGCGTCGCCGCCCTGCTCACCGTCGTGTATATCATTATTAAGACGCTGTTGTTCGGCGACCCCGTCGGCGGCTGGCCCTCCATGGCCTGTATGGTCATGTTCATGGGCGGCGTCCAACTGTTCTGCATGGGCATTCTGGGCGAATATCTGGCGAAAACGTATCTGGAAGTCAAGCGGCGTCCCGTCTACGTCCTCTCCGAGACCGACGCCGACGCCGATTCCACGCCCCCCGACGCCGATTCCAATTCCAGAAACCCTTAAAAAATTTGAAAATTCCCTTGCAATCCGTCGCAAAGTCTGATATGATAACGTTCACGCCGTGCGAACGGCTTCACAGTAATGCAGTAAAGGAGGCGCGGAATTATGGCAAAGTGCGAGTTTTGCGATAAAGGCGTAACGTTCGGAATCAAGGTATCCCACTCCCACCGCCGTTCTAACCGGATGTGGAAACCGAACATCAAGCGGGTCAAGGCCATTGTGGACGGCTCCCCCCGTCATGTGTACGTGTGCACGCGTTGTTTGCGCTCCGGCAAGGTCACGCGGGCCGTATGAGCCTATGAGACACGACAAAAAAGGAATCGCGGCGTCATGCGCGCCTTGCGATTCCTTTTTTGCGTTCGCCCCCCTCTGTCACTTCGTGACATCTCCCCCCAAGGGGGGCGACAAAGGCGCGTCAACCGCTCAGGGAAAATTGTTTTACATCCACGTCGCGCCGAGAAGCTCATCTTTGCGGGCGCGTCCCATGAGTTCGCCCGTGGCGGTACGCGGGTCGCGGCTCTGATAGAGTATCTCCCATACGCAACGGCAGATTGGCATATCGACTTCCTCACGCGCCGCCAGTTCCCGCACGCTTTCCGCGGCGTAATAGCCCTCGACGACCGCCCCGATGGATTCCAGCGCGTCCGGCACGGGCATTCCCTGTCCGATAAGGATTCCCGCCCGACGGTTGCGCGAGTGCATGGATGTGCACGTGACAATCAAATCGCCCATGCCCGCCAGTCCGCTGAACGTCCGGCGGCTCCCGCCTAACTGCTCCCCGAGGCGCGTCAACTCCGCCATAGCGCGTGTCATGAGCAACGCTTTCGTGTTGTCCTGATAGCCTAGGCCGTCGCAAATGCCGCATGCAAGCGCGATAACGTTCTTGAGCGCGGCGGACAGCTCCACGCCGACTATATCGTAACTCGTGTAGACGCGGAAATAGGCGTTCATAAACGCGTCCTGCACGGCCCGGGCCGCGTCGCCCGATAACGACGCCGCCACGCAACCCGCCGGGAGACGTAAGCCGACCTCCTCCGCGTGCGTCGGGCCGGATAACGCCGCGATACCGCATACGCCGCCCGTCGATTCCCACAACAATTCGCTCATGCGCTTGCACGTGCCGCGCTCGATTCCTTTTGATACGGAGACCAAAACCGTGGATTTGCGCAGATACGGCGCGATTTTCGTTCCGGTCTCGCGCACCGCGAACGACGGCGCCGCGCTCACGACCAGTTCCGCGCCGTCCAGACACGCCAAATCGCCCGTGACCTGTAAGGCCTCCGGGAGTTTCACGCCGGGAAGCAACGGATTCTCCCGCGTCCGGCGCATTTCCTCCGCCTTCGCGGGGTTATGCGACCATAGGACGGTATCATGTCCGTTATCGCAGAGGACTTGCGCTAACGCCGTACCCCAGCCGCCGCTACCGACTACGACCGCTTTCATGTCGCGTCGCCTCCGTTTTCCGGCGTCACGTTTTCGCCGTCCGATTCGCGCTCCGTTGACGCGTCCGGCGTTTGCGGGGCGGCGTCCGGGACGCTTTGCGCGGCGGCTTTCCTGTGGAACGAGAATTTGTTCTCATTGCCGTGCAACAGCCGTTGGATATTGGCGCGGTGTTGCCAGACGACCAAGCCGCCCGTGACAAACGCCAGTATCACCGCCAGCGGAAAGCGCGGGTAGCAGTACCACGAGATAAACGGGAAACTTGCCCCGGCCCATAACGAACCCAGCGACACGTATTTTGTCAGCGCGGTCAGTATCAGAAAGCCGCCCCAAACTACGACGGCGATTTTCCAGTTAATCATAATCGCCAGCGTACCGCCGGAGAGAATGCCCTTACCGCCCTTGAAGCGGAACATGCACGGGAACATATGCCCCAGCAGACAGAATAAGCCCGCCCAGTACCGCGCCACGACGGATTCGCCCAGCAGTAACGCGACCAGCTTGACGGCGACAATCATCTTGAGCACGTCGCAGAGAATCACGACGAGCGTCAGGACGCCGCCGAACGTGCGGTAAAAGTTCGTCAATCCGGCGTTGCCGCTCCCGTGATTGCGCACGTCGTCGCGGAGGATATACTTTGACACGACCACCGCGCCGTTGAAACAGCCGCATAAATACGCTAACGCCGCCGCCGGCGCCAGAAACACCGCGAAATATAATGACCAGTCCAGAATGCTGACGGGCATTGCTATTCGACCTCCTTGTCGCGCTTCTGCCGGACTATCAAAGTCAACGGCGTACTGTCAAGCCCGAACGTATTGCGGATACAGTTTTCCAGATAACGCCGATAGGAAAAGTGAAACAGTTTCGCGTCGTTGCAGAACGCCACAAAACGCGGCGGATACACGCCTACCTGCGTCATATAGTAGATTTTGAGGCGGCGGCCCTTGTCGGTCGGCGGCTGTACGCGGGTTTGCGCGTCGGCTAGGACGCTGTTCAACGCGCCCGTCGTGACGCGTATCCCCGACTGCCGCCATACTTCCCGTATCGCCGGAAACAGTTTCGTCACGCGCTGTCCCGTCTTGGCCGACAGAAACACTATCGGCGCGTAGGGCATATACGCCAGCGCGGCGCGGATGTCCTTGGTCATGCGCTCCATGGTCTTGTCGTCCTTCTCGACAATGTCCCACTTGTTTACCACAATAACGCTCGCTTTTCCGGCGTCATGGGCAAGTCCGGCTACTTTGGCATCCTGTTCCGTCACGCCCTCCGTCGCGTCGATGAGAATCAGACATACGTCGGCGCGCTCCACGGCCATTGTCGCCCGCAGGACGCTGTAACGCTCCACGGCCTCTTCAATCTTCGACTTGCGCCGTATCCCCGCCGTGTCGATAAAGATATACGACCCTTCCGCGTTCGTGAACGGCGTGTCAATCGCGTCACGGGTTGTCCCCGCCACTTCCGATACAATCACCCGCTCTTCGCCCAGTATCCGGTTGACCAGCGACGACTTCCCCGCGTTTGGCTTGCCGATAACCGCCACGCGTATCGCCTCCGGCGCGGCGTCGTCGGATTCCTCCGGCGGGAAATGCGCTAAACACGCGTCCAGCAAATCCCCCGTCCCGTGACCGTGCACGGCTGATACGGGTATCGGCTCGCCCAGTCCCAGATTATAGAACTCGTACACGTCGGGATTCGTCGGGCCGACGCTGTCCGCCTTGTTCACGGCTAGCACGACCGGCTTTCCGGATTTGCGCAACATCTCCGCGACATCCTCATCCGCCGCCGTCATGCCGGTCTGCAAGTCCGTGAGGAATACTATCACCGTCGCGTTGTCAATGGCGATTTGCGCCTGTTCGCGCATAAACGCCAAGATTTGATTGTCCGTATTCGGTTCGATTCCGCCCGTGTCCACGACCGTGAAGGCGCGTCCGCTCCAATCGCTTTCGCCGTAAATGCGGTCACGCGTCACCCCGGGCGTATCCTCCACTATCGACAGCCGCTGTCCGATAAGGCGGTTGAACAATAGCGACTTGCCCACATTGGGCCGTCCGACTATGGCTATCATCGGTTTCACGCTGTCACTCCCTTTCTATTACCCCTCATTTTGCCCCCCTCTGTCACTTCGTGACATCTCCCCCCAAAGGGGGGCGACTTGCGGCGCAACCCCGCGACGTTTCAAAGATGACGCTAACAGTCTTTGCCTTCCCCCGGAACGGGGGAAGGTGGCGCGCAGCGCCGGATGAGGGCGAATTTTATCGCGCCTGACGCCTACAAAAACCCTTCCCCCTGTCCCCCTCCCCTTTCAGGGGCGGGGGAACGGATTCTTTCAGCGCGTTGAAATTCCGGTAAGTCCCCCCTGAAAGGGGGGTTACGCATACGGTAAACAAAACTTAGGATTCGGGGGAATTGATAAAAAGTACGAACCCTGTCATTAGTCCCCCGTAAAGCCTCCGCCGCGTTTTTGAAGCGCCGGGAATCCCTGTTCATCTATCCAGCCCGTAGCGCCGCCGGGGAAAAATTTCTTCCCTTTCGGATGAGAAACTACCGTTCTGCTTCCGTCTTTGTTCTTATATTCGGTTTTTGTAGGTTCGTCGGGACGCTTGAATGAATTGGAAGACATGTAGAATCCCTCCCTGTAAAGTTGCAAATGAACGCAGTCCCCGCACAAAAAAACAGAGGGAAGACGCGCTTCCCTTCCGTGTTCGCAATCAGGCCTGTACGGACTTCTTGACTTCGCGTCCGTTATAGGCGCCGCATTCGGGGCACATTCTGTGCGGCAGACGCATCGCGCCGCATTTCGGGCACTTCACCAGCATGGGAGCGGCTAACTTCCACGTCGCGCTGCGCCGCTTGTTACGACGGGCCTTGGATACTTTTCCCTTCGGAACAGCCATGGTAATTCCTCCTTTTTATATATATTCCTTACTTTCTTTCGGATTCGTTGTCGGGCGCGTCGAGCAGGGCCGACAGCGCCGCCCATCGGGGGTCGGGTTCGGGCGCGCACCCGCAGGGGCCTTCGTTCAGATTCGCCCCGCAACGCGGACATAACCCTTTGCAGTCCGGAGAACAGAGCGTTTTCGTGTCCATGTCGAGCACGAACGCGGTACGGGCCAATTCCGCCGCGTCAACCTGTCCGTCTTGCAGGAGTACGATTTCCTCGTCGTCGTCGTTCTCCACGGACTCCGCCAGCAGACAGTGAAAGCGCGCCGTTTTCGGCAACGCAAAGCGCTTCCCGCAACGGTCACAGACGGCGTCGAGCGTGGCGGACGCGGTGAGGTCAAGCGACAGCGCGTCGGCGCGGTTGCGTACAACGCCCTCCACGTCCACGGGTTCGGGAATCGGGCGGCGTCCGGCGAACTCCAAGCCGGACAAGTCCAGCGAGAGCCGGAAGGAAACGGACTTCCCCGGCGCGTACAAAACCGGCCTGACATCCAACATCCCCGCGTCAGGGCAACATTGATTATTATACGGGATATTTCCGTCCTTGTCAAACATTTTTTTCACCTTTTAACGGATATTTCAGCTATTCCCGGGGAATTGGAGCGGCGGCCTTGCGGGCGTGTCGCGCAGATACGACCGCACCAGCGTTTGCAGAAGTTCGTCGCGGTCAATTTTGCGGATAAGCGTCCGGGCGTTGTTATGGTTGGTGATGTAGGTGGGGTCTTCGGAGAGGATGTAGCCGACTATCTGGTTGATGGGGTTATAGCCTTTCTCCTCCAAGGCGTGATAGACCACGCAGAGAACCCGGTGAATTTCCGCGTCCTTGTCCTTGACAATATTGAACTTTCTGGTGAACTCGTCCATTGTAACGCCGCCTTTCCAGCCCCCGGAGAATCGGAGCGGAGACTATTCTGTAAAGTATACCCGTTTCGGGGCAATATGTAAAGCGTTTCGCGTCGAATGTAACAAAAACTTAATCCGCCGCCCGGCCCGTCACGGCGCGAACCGCGGCGGACGGGGGCGATTTTTTTCAGTGCAACACGGCGGCGCAACTTTGCGACGCGTCAGCGCAGGACGGCGCCCAAGTCGTCTTGCAGACGTTCAAGGATACGTTTGACGGCGTCCTCGACTTCGGCGCCCGTGAGACTGCGCTCGTCGGAACGGAACGTCAGATTGAACGCGACGCTCTTCTTGTCCGACGGAATCCCGGGGCCGGTGTAGATGTCGAACAGGGCCGCGTCTTTGAGCAGTTCCGCGCCCGACTTGCGGATGACGTGAAGCAAATCCGCCACGGGCAACGCCTTATCGCATACCAGCGCGATGTCACGCGGAACCGACGGGAAGCGCGGCAGCGGCTGATAAACCGGGTCAGGCCCCGCGTTACGGAATAACGCGTCGAACGACAGTTCCGCCGCGTAGAGTTCCGCGTCCACGCCGTAAGCCTCCGCCACCGTGGGGTGAATCTGTCCGAGTACGCCTAATAACGTATTCCCGGCGTAGACCTCCGCGCAGCGTCCGGGATGATACGACGGGTTCCCGGATTCCGCCGTATAGCTGACATCCGCGATACGCAAGCCGCGAATCACGGCCTCCACCGCGCCCTTGAACGTGAAGAAATCCGTATCGGGGCCGTAGGCGCCTAAGCAGAGGACTTTCGGCTCGTCCGCCAGACCGTCGCCGCGGGGGAAGTACGTCCGGCCCAGTTCGTAGAGCTTTACGGATTTGTTGCGGTAGTTCCAGTTCCGCGTGAGCGTCTCCAGCATGGACGGCAACACGGTCGTGCGCATGATGGAACGGTCCTCGCCCAGCGGATTGAGAATCTTTAAGGACTTTCTCAACGGGGAATCCTCCGGGAGACGGATTTTGTCATAGCACGACGGACTGATGAACGAATACGTGATAATCTCGCTGTACCCGCACGAACGGCAGATTTGCCCTAACAGGCGTTCCGTTTTCTGTTCGGGATTGTAGCCGCGCCGGGCGTTGATACCGGATGAGAGCGTGTCGGGAATCTCATTGTAGCCGTGGAAACGCGCCACTTCCTCCGCCAAGTCCGAATAATGCTCCACGTCGCCGCGCCATGACGGTACCTGTACGCTGTTTCCGTCGAGCTTGAACTCCAAGGAAGTCAGGATAGCGCGCATTTCGTCGCTTGAAATCGCCGTGCCGAGGAGACGGTTGATTTTATCGGGTTCGAGTTTCAGCGTGACCGCCGGACGGTCAGCGGCGATAACGTCGAGCAGGCCCTCCACGACTTCGCCCGCGTTGAGCTGTTCGACCAGTTCGCAGGCGCGTTGTACGGCGCGGAATGTGTTCATGGGGTCAAGGCCCTTTTCGTAGCGCGACGAGGCCTCCGTGCGCATGTTCAACGCCGCCGCCGTGCGCCGTACCGACGCGCCGTTGAAGTTCGCCGACTCAAACAGTACCATAGCCGTATCGCCGATAATCTCGCTGTTGGCGCCGCCCATGACGCCCGCCACGCATACGGGTTTCTCCGCGTCGCAAATGCAGAGCATATCGGGGGTTAAGTTGCGGACAGTCCCGTCAAGCGTCTGAATGGTTTCGCCGTCGCGGGCCGTGCGGACGATAATCTTTCCGCCGTCCACACACGAAAAATCAAACGCGTGCATGGGCTGACCGTATTCCAGCATGACATAGTTCGTGATGTCCACGATATTGTTGATGGGCCGTACCCCCGAATTACGCAGACGTTCGCGCATCCACTCCGGCGACGGACGGATTTTCACGTTTTTGACAAGCCGCGCCGTATAACGCGGGCACAGATTCCCGTCGTCAATCTCAATGTCGAGGAGTTCCGCGATATTCCCGCCGCTTCCCTTCACTTCCGTCTTGTGATGAATCAGCGGGTTGTGGAACGTCGCCGCCGCCTCCCGGGCCAGTCCGATAACGCTCAGGCAGTCCGGGCGATTCGGCGTGATTTCAAACTCTACAACGTGGTCGTCCGCGCCAATCAGGGCGGCGACATCATCCCCGGGCTTGTGTTCGCCGGACAGAATCCAGATTCCGTCCGGGATACAGTGCGGAAACTCCCGCTGTTCGGCGCGCAGGTCCGACAGCGTACAAATATCGTGCCGTTCCGTGTCCCACGCCACAAAGTCGCCGATGTGCAGATTCCGGAAG
>JAFSOM010000420.1 GCA_017447005.1 Oscillibacter sp. | reverse complement strand
GACTTGGCCTCCGCCGACGAGCGCACTTTCGGCAACGGACGCCATATCCGGAACATCTTTGACGCGGCCCGCCGCAATCAGGCCCACCGCCTGACCCGGATTGCCAACCCCTCGAAAGAGCAATTGTCGACCTTGGAAGCGTCGGATTTCCTCCCCGATGAGCCGACAGAAAGGGGATATATTTCACTGTGAGTAACATGGACACGTCCGGAGTTTCCGACGCGCTGTCAGGCGGCGGAAGCGGAATGCAGTATATCCGGCAGGATTTTCAGAACCCCGAATGCGTTCACGTCCTTTTTTCTAACCGGGCGTACGCCTCGATTCTCTCCGAGGTGATTCAGCACAACCGCAACGAGACCGGAGGCGTTCTGATTGGCAACATCTACAACCGCGTCTGGTACATTGTGGAGACGATTGATTCCGGAATCTTCACAGTCAATTCCCCTACCTTTTTCCGCTGGGACCAGAATTATGTCAACCATGTGATTTCCGTCCGCAGGAACGTTTATAAGTATCCGCCCTCCATTCTCGGCTTTTGGCACAGGCACCCCGGCTCTCTGGACACCTTCTCCGCCATGGATGAAATGACGATTCGGCGGACGCTCAAGAGTTGTCCGCACGGGCTGATTTCCATGCTCGTCAATATTGACCCCGACTTTAGAATGACGTGCTATTACTGTTTCGGCAAAATTTTGATGTCGGTATCCTACGATTACGGAGACGAGTATTTCCTGTCGGATATTTTGGCGTGCGCCTCCCCTCAGGAACTGATAGGCCGCAGTCCGCAGGCGAAAACTCTGCGCGTAAAGCCTCACGCGACCATATCGCCCAAGCAGTTCGCCAAACGCTTTCAGGCTGTTTCGGGAAGAATCGTCCCGGGAAAATCCTAATAAAACTCGCCCGCTCAGGCAGAAATTTCTGTCCGGGCGGGCGAATCGTTCTCAAGCGCGCAGGACGCATCCGACGAGAAAAGCGACGAGCGCAAAGCGGAGGCAGAAGCCGCGCATACTGGAAAAGATGGCGGTTTCATTGGAAATGCCGTAATAGCCAATCGTAGATAAAATCCAGAAAATCCACATCAGGACATAGAGAAAGGCGCATTGCACCATGGTCATGCCAATATCATAAGTTCCGCCCTCGTTGAGCGTTGCCGTCCATGCGGCAAGCCAGAACAGAAACGCCGCGACAGACAGTTGTTTGCAGACTGTTGAAAAGGACTTTCTGTCTTCCGGCTCTTGAAAGCGGAAACGGAGAATCAACTGCGACAGGATGGAACCCCCGGCGCAGACAACGCCGGAACGCCTGACAGCCTCGGTTACGGTCGTTCCGCTGATTGCCGGAATCAAGCCGCCGGATTGAAGCGCGTTCCATTGGCTTTTGATAAAACTGCTGATATGCGTCGCGTTATACGAGAGTTGCGCCGCCCATTGTTTCAGGACGAACGATTGCAGACCCTGACGCAACGTGACAAGGGGGAGAGAGGAGGCCAATTTCGGAACGCGGCGCAGAAACAGGGAAAACGCGGCGGCGACGCGTCCTCCTTCCCGGGCGGCCCCCTGTTTAGCGCTCTCAAGCGCGGGGGCGAAGTATCCCAGTCGAAGCGAATACAGGCACATCAACGCGAGTCCGCTCAAGACCGCGCATTCCAGAAAAAACAGCGGAAGAGGATACCTCCTCCCGTCCGGAACCGAATCGGACATTATTTTTGTGCGAATCAGTACGCCGTTGTCGTCCATATAGCTCACGGAATCGCCGTCCCGCGTGACTTCCGTAAAGCCGGGATAGTCTTGCAAACGAAATTTCCGGCTCATGAGGGGGCGGGAGCCTTCCGCCACGTATTCCGTTCGACTGGCGTTACTGCCTCCGCCGGGACGAAGGAGCAGGGAAGTCAGCAGGAATGCGAGAAAAAAGATGGCGCATTCCGTCAAAGCGCTATGGACGTTCAAAACCCCGTCGAGAAGTCTTAAGGCCGCGAAGCTGACCGCCATGGAAAGCAGTCTCCGGAAGAAAAAGCTCATTTGACGCTCACACCTTTGAACAGTACGGACAATCCGGCCTCCGGCACTTGGGGCTGACTTTTACGCTTCTGTAGTCCAGCGGGCGGGGGAGCGCGGCGTCCCAAAACTCTCTGCCCTCCGCCGGGCGGTCTTGTGTGCCGGAAAAGAAAGTCAGTTGCGAGAGGGTTGGCAATATGCGGGGGTGGTACTGGGGATTAGAGCGGTTGAGAATATCCAGCGCGACTTTGTCAGCTAAAGAAGTTCCGTATTCCAAATCCACATCCAAGCCGGGTTCAAAGTGGACTTTCCCGGCGTCCTCCTCCCCAACGTACAGATGATTCCGCCGCTCTCGCGTAACGTCGTTTTCAATTTGCTTGCGGAAGGCGCAACGATAGCAGATGTCCCCGCGTTCCGGAAGTTGAATAAACAGTTCCCCCGCCCACGCTCTGGCCATATAGCCTATCGCAAGGAACGGCGCGCCCTGTTCGTTCGCCGCGTCGCAGGCGCAGGCGTTGCCAACGCGGTTGTCGCAGGCGCCAATAAACAGCGCGTTGTCGGCGTCCGCCCATCCGGAGTACGTTGAGGCGGGGGCCTGCTGAATGCGCTGATAGCGCTTTCGGACAAGGGCGTAGGGGTTAATTTGCAAAATGCGCTCCTCCAAGGCGTCCGCCTTAAAGCGTCCCACATCGCGCAAACTGCACTGGTGGCGGCAAACGTTATTAATTTCCACGCAGTCCGCGTCGAGCAGGACGAAGCGCCCGACGCCGGAACGGGCCATTTGCAGGGCAATCGCGCTCCCGACGGAACCGCAGCCGACGATAACCACGCATTTTTTGTCCATCCAGTCCGTTTCAATCAGGCCGGAGTGACGGGAAAAGAGCTTTTGCCGCAGGGAGTAAACCTCTTTTTGCAACGGAATCCGGACATCCGGGCTTTTCTGAAGGAAAAAGCGCGACTGCCCATTCTCCCATTCTCCCACAAGGAAGGGGGCGTTTTCCGGCATGGGCGCGTCTCCGATACTGCCAATCCATTCCGCGCCCAAGGCCTCGTTAGGCTCCTTTCCATCCATACCGAGCGCCACATGATAGCCGCTGTCCAGCCGGAGGAAGCCGTAGAGTTTCCCGCTGTAGGCGTCGTCGCGCTCCAACTCTTCCGGGATAATGATAACATTCGCCGCAGGAGGCTTTACAACGTCCATGCTTTCAATAAACGACAAAAGCCCCTCATCAAAGAAGTCGGTTTCTTCCTCATCGGGGGCGTTCGTTTCGGGCGGAATGTCATTGTTGCGTAAATCAAGTTCGTTCATCAGCAAATCTCCTTTGTAGCGACATTTCCGCCCCGCTTATTCGTCCGGGTTCCGCGTATTGCCGGACTGCCCCTGACTTTGCGCGTCGTCGGACTGGGACTGGTTTTCTCCGTTCTCGTCGGGCGGGGCCTGATTCCGCGCCATGTCGCCGGACAGGCCTTGACTTTGCGCGTCGTTGGACTGGGACTGGTTCTCTCCGTTTTCGCCGGAGGGCGCCTGATTCCGCGCCATGTCGCCGGACAGGCCTTGACTTTGCGCGTCGTCGGACTGGGACTGGTTCTCTCCGTTTTCGCCGGAGGGGGCCTGATTCTGTCCGACGCCGGGGGTTTCAAGGCTGACTTTGTCGGACTGGGCGTCCGGATTGCCTTCATTATCGTTGGAGATGTTCAACGAGGAGATGTTTTTGACAAGTTGCAAGTGTCTGGTACTGTCTTTCAGCGTCATATCCTTTAGCTGTCTCATAATCCCGTCCAGCTTCTCCAGAACAGGCTGAAATTGCCTCTGCGCTTGCGCCTTGTTTATGACATCTTGCAATTCCTGTTTTCCTTGCGCGATAGAGTTTTGCAGGCGTTGCAAGTCGACGCGCACTCCCCCAACCGACTCTTTGAGCGTTTCCGCAATGGATTGATTGAGCATTACGGCAATCCGTTCGGGGGAATCGGCCGCGTTTTTGGCGCTGGAGGCGAGAGAAAATTGCAGCAGTTGCAAATCGTTTATGATTTTGTTGGACGCCGCCGTAATTTTAGATAATTGGTCGCTGATTTGCGGTTCCGCCGGGCTGACAGGATTTGAAACGGCTTGCCTTGTTTCGGCGGAAAGGTTTCTGGAAATCTTATCGGAGAACGCTTTCGCCGCGTCATCCGAAAGTGTCCGGGCAATTTCGCTGGAAATTGTCGTTCTTATCTTGTCCGACAGCGTTCTGAGAATATCGGCGGAAAGCGCTTTGACAAACGCTTCGCGTTCCGTTGACTGGTCGGCGTTATTCCCGGGCGCGGCCTGCGGGAGAGGTTCCTCCGTCCGCGTCGGTTGAGCGGAGACGACGGCGGGAGGTTGAGCGGAGGCGGCGGGAGGTTGGGAAGAAGTAACGGCAATGGGCGGGGCTGAAGTAATTGCGGCGGATTGAAGAGGCGTAACGGGGGCGGCTCTCAAATCCGTGCGGGCGGTCGTGTAGATGCTTTTCGGCAGTTGCTCCGGTTTCATGACCCGCTGGTATTTTACCTGAATGTTCGGATACGGACTCCGGTCAATCAACTCTTCCGGCGTCGCGTAAGCGAGCAAATCCGGAATGAAATATTCGTCTCCCCAGTCGTAGTTGACCTTCATCATGGTATTGTCGCGGCAGTAATAGTAGGTCATCCGGAGTTTCGGGTCAATGTTGACCAGCATAGAGAGCAGGCCGTGTTTGGCCTCCCGCAAATTTTTCTGAATCGTGTTCACGTCGACATCAGAAAAGTAGTCCATGGAGCCGGGGTGCCGGTGCCAGAAGCCCAAAATAGACAGAGGGTGCTTATAGCGCCCGCTCAGACTGGACGCCAGATAATTGACGTAATCCGTCTCCCAAACAAAATTCGCCGTCTCGTGCAGGGTATGGATTCCGGGTTCAATCGCGTCGACAATGTACCAAATTCTGCGAAAGATATTCCCGATGAAAACGCCTCCGGTCTCATTTCTCCCGTTGCGCAATACCTCGGCGATAATCGCCGTATAAGCCCGTCGGGAGACGACCACATGCAGGCATTCCGGGTCCTTGGTGTGAAACTCAATATACTTGACTTCCGGATACGAACGCACGTTTTGCGGCCCTCGAAAGAAAGCGGAGATTTCCATATTGGCCTCCTAATCCAGTTCGCTTATATCTGCCAACTGCGGAAATGGTCATCATCTACCCACTTGTTCCAAACGTCCCGGTTTTTCATGGAAACCTCAAAATAACTCGCCCACTCCGCGGCCCACGCCGCCACCTGAACGGCGGTTGTGATACTTCCCGCGCCCGACTCGACATCCTCCGTACGGCGCGTGCAGAGGTAGTAGTAAGTTTCCCCATCCGAGTTTTTATCGCTCAGGATATGCGGCACTCCTCGCCGTCCTGCCATTCTTGCGCGCTGGAAGAGCGTATCAACGGAAGGCTTCTTGAGGAGACAGACCCGTATCGAGCCGCCATATTCCATATTATTCGGGTGGTTTTTCATATAACGCAACATAAACTGCCAAGGGTCGCAATAGTCCCCGACCTTCAACTCGATAATCCAGTACATATCGCCGGAATCAGGCAGAAAGCCATACTTGCACTTTTTCGGGTGCCGCTTCTTCATCGAGATAACTTCCGCCGCGAACAGCGGGCGGTCTTTATTATACCACTGGTCGGTAAAACGGGGATTCGGCGACGGCCCCAGTCCGGCAATGGAAGCGGCGAAGGTGCCGTCGGAAACGGCGGTGGCGTTTTGCGCTCCGGAAATCGTATCGCCTCTGATTAAAACGCCTTCCTCGGTCATAAAAAAGCCCTCGTCCTCCAGCATGGCCTGCGCGATGTCGTCCATTGTGGAAGAATCTCCGGCAAATACGCCGACGGAGAGCGCATACGCGTTGCGGTTAGGCATGATTTGATAAGATTCCATCTTTTTCAATCCTTTCATAACCTTTGTGGAGCGAATTGGAAAGCCTTACTGACGCGGGAATAAAAGCGCATTTATTATAGATGTTTTTTTAATTGTTGTCAAGGCTTCAGCTTGAAATTTGTTCTCCCTGTATGCGTGTAGGAATCGTTGGCAAGTTGCGATTTTCGCCCTCATCCGTCACTGCGTGACACCTTTCCCCGTTCCGGGGGAAGGCCAGACTTGACAGCGAAATCGTAACAACAACACGGAATTATTGCGAAAACTTTGTAATTCCGCACGGATTCTCGGGGATTGCATCTACAAAACCGTGAAAAAATTTTCAACTTTTAAAGCATAAAAACCGGGTTTTCGAGTTAAAAAACTCAAAATACCCGGTTTTTATGTTAGAAAAATTATACCCGTCTTTTTTGGGCGCGCAAAGATGACGCGGG
>JAFSOM010000419.1 GCA_017447005.1 Oscillibacter sp. | reverse complement strand
GGAAGGCCTCAAAAATCTGATTGCCGCCGACCGCGCCTGAACGCCGTTTGTTACCGTTTCTTTAAAAATCCGCGTCAGCACTTGCAAAATTCGGTTTTTCATAGTACAGTAAAGGACAGTGCGCGACATCTTAACTGGAGGAACTATACTATGAGAAAACAATTGCTTTCCCTGCTATGCGCCCTGTCCATCCTCTTTTCGTGCGTCCCGGCCTCGTTCGCCCTTGAGGGGGAGGCCCAACGCGCCGCCGATACCTTAATCACCCTCGGACTGCTGGAAGGCTTGGACGGCGGGACATATGACTTCTCACAACCCGCGCAACGTCAAAACGCCGTCGTCCTGTTGGCTGTCCTCTCCGGCGCGAAACCCGATAAGCCCAAAGTCGATTCCTTCCTCGACGCGCCCGACGCCGCCGCCGATTATGCCGTAAGTCAAGGCTGGATAGACGCCGCCGACAATACGGCCTCCGCCCTGAAAGTATCCGTCACGGCGAATCAGTGGTTTACGGCGCTCCTGCGGGCGCTGGGCTACCGCGACAGCGAAGAGGAATTTTCCGTCGCCGACGCCGCCGTATTCGCCCGCCGAATCGGTTTGGCCTCCCGCGCTTATACGAGTACGCTGACGCTCGGCGACCTCTTTGAATCGGCGCTCGACGCTTTGCGTTTCTCTTACCGGGACGGAAGCGGTACGGTGTTACAACGTCTCACGGAACGGGAAATCTGCCGACCGTCCGCCGTCAACGCGCTCGGACTGAATGAGCCGCAACTCTCCGCCCGTCAGGTCTCCGACCGTTATATGTCCGCCGTGTTCAGCATGGCCCTCTATGACACCGCCGAACCCATCGACGGACGCGAACCCGACGCCGACGCAAGCGGATTCTTTATCTCCCCTGACGGCCTCGCCCTGACCAATTACCATTCCATAGACGGCGCCGCGCAAGCCGTGGCGACTTTGGTCACGGGCGAACAGTTCGCCGTGGAGCGGGTCATCTGGTATGACGTGGAAATGGACTTGGCGGTTATCCGCGTCTCCAAAACCGCGTTGAGCGGTCAGAAAATCCCGATGTTCGCCTGTCTGCAACTGGTCGGCACGGCGGACCTCCGCCCCGGCGATATTGCCTATACGCTCAGTAATCCGCTCGGACTGGGCCTCGCGGTCAGTTCCGGCGTCATCAGCGCCACCGTCCGCACGGTTGAACGCTATAAAATCCCCTGCGTCATGAGTACCGCCGACATTTCCCAAGGCTCCAGCGGCGGCGCGTTGCTGAACGCGTTCGGTCATGTTATCGCGGTTACGTCCGGCGCCTATCGCGTGGGGAACAGCATGTATCTCGCCGTACCCGTGGATATTGTACCGACGCTTGACCTGACCGTAGCGGGAAAGACGCTCGCGGAAGTGACGGCTATCGAAAAGGAAAAGGCGGAAGCGCAAAAGAGACAGGCGGAAACGTCCGAAACGGAAGAGGAACCGGAAGCAAGATTGCCGAAATCCGAATGACCCTAATCAAAAACAGCGCGGGAGTACAGCCTCCCGCGCTGTTTTTATGTCGGCGTCCGTCCGCGCTCGTCTCCCATACCGGAAACGGACATTTTCCGACTTCCATAATGAAAGCGGACATTCTCAAAACCGCGCTAACGCGCATAACGCGCCACTTTCCGCGCCGCCGTCGCTTGCGAAATCCCCAACTCTTTCGCCACCGCGACCGTCGTGCCCAAACGACCGTAGGCCTCCCGAATAATCCGCCCTTCAAACGCGTCCATGCGTTCGGCCAGCGTCCCGCCGACGTTCAAGGCGTCCAGTTCCCGCGCTCCCGTCCCGACGTACTCCGCCGGAAGGTGCGTCACGTCCAAGACCGGGTCCGCCGTCGTGATGACAAGCCGTTCCATCAGGTTTTCCAGTTCCCGGACGTTCCCGGGCCAGTCGTAACGCTCCAGAAAGCTCAAAAAACGCGGACTCATCGTGACGCTCTTTCCGTAGTCCCGGCAAAAGCGCCCTAGAAACCGTACCGCCATAGGCGCGATGTCCTCCACGCGCTCCCGCAGAGGCGGAATATGCAGTCGTAACACGTTCAGACGGTAGAACAAATCCGAACGGAAACGCCCGTCCCGTACCGCCTCCTCCAAGTCACGGTTTGTCGCGGCGATTAGGCGGAAGTCCACTTCGACGCGCTTTCCACCCGACGGACGCTCTATTTTCTTTTCCTGTATCACCTGCAAAAGTTTCGACTGCGTATGGGGCGGCAGTTCCCCGATTTCATCCAGAAACAACGCGCCCCTGTCCGCAAGCTCAATTTTCCCGATTTTCCTCGCCGTCGCCGCGCCTTTCCGGATACCAAACAGTTCCTCCTCTATCAACGTCTCCTGCAAGACCGCGCAGTTGATTTCAATAAACGGCCCCTTCGCCCGTTCGCTGATAGCGTGTATCGCCTTCGCTATCGCGCTTTTCCCGACGCCCGTTTCCCCCGTAATCAGCACGTTGGCGCGGGTGTTCGCCGTGTTGCGTATCAGCGTCAGGAGACGCCGCATAGCCGCGCTTTTGAATATCAGGCTTGTCGACGCCGTGCGCGTCCGCAACTCCGCGATTTCCTCCGAGTAGCGCTGTAACGATTCCTGCATTTCCTTGTATTTGCGCTGTATCGCGTTCACCTGCTCCAAGGAAACCGTGTTGAAGCAAATCACATACGCCAGTTCGCCTTTACCGTCAAAGAGCGGGATTCCCACGGTCATGACGTGCCTGTGACTGCGGTTAATCGTCTGCGTCGCGTTCACTTTCTCACGACGCCGTATCACCTCCGCCGTAATGCACGGCTGAAACGTCCCGTCCGCCTCCAAATCGAACGCCGATTTGCCCACTATCGAGTTGTGCGCAAAGCCGAAACTCCGCTCATAACTCTCGCTGACGCGTAAAATCAGCCCGTTCGCGTCCGACAACATCATCTCATCCGCCAGAAGCAGATGATTCTCCCGCTGGAAAATATCAAACAGCCCTTTCAGATTCACGTCAACGCCCGTCAGAACTTCCTCCGCGTTCCGTCCCAAAATCACGCGCCCCCTCCCGGATTCTATTCACTTTTGATTATAGCATATTCAAAAATGAATAGACAGGCTTTTCTCCGTTTTTTAGTTCGTCTCTTTCACTAAAAAATCATGAAATATTTGTTCAATCCTTCCATAACTCCCCGCGCATTCGACCGGAAATCCGCTATTCATTTATGAATAATTCCCCCGTTTCCGCCTCCCGAAAGCCGACTTTTTACGAAAAAAACCGTGACTTTTTTGTGAAAAATCAGCGAGATACATAAAAGAGAGGGGTAAAAAACGGCGCTTTACCCATAAAAAAGTATTGTCAATTCCGATTCGGATTTGCTATAATCATCAGGTAACGGACGCCGGAAGCCCCGGCAAAACCATTTCATTGCAGGAGGGAACGCAAGATGTACGAGACTATCCGCTATGAGAAGAACGAGGAAATCGGCATTCTGACTATCAACCGTCCGAAGGCCCTCAACGCGCTGAACTCCACGGTCATCGGCGAACTGGAGCAGGTTCTGTGCGAAATCGAGAAGGACGCCGACTTAAGAGCGCTCATCGTTACGGGCGAAGGCCGCTCGTTCGTCGCCGGGGCCGACATCGGCGAACAGCGCCCCATGGACATCGCGCAGGGCCGGAAATGGGGCCAGCGCGGTAGCGCCGTCATGCGCCGGATTGAGAAGCTCGAAATTCCCACCATTGCCGCCGTCAACGGATTCGCCCTCGGCGGCGGTTGCGAACTCGCTATGTCCTGCGACATCATCCTCGCCGCGCTCCCCAACGCCGAAGGCAAGGGCGGCGCGAAATTCGGTCAGCCGGAAGTCGGCTTAGGCATTACCCCGGGATTCTCCGGCACGCAACGTCTCCCGCGTCGCGTCGGCGCCGCCAAGGCGAAGGAACTCATTTTCTCCGGCAAGATTATCGGCCCCGAAGAGGCGAAGCGTATCGGCCTTGTCAATGAGGTGTACGCCCCCGAAGACTTGCTCAACGGCGCAATCGCTATGGCGAAGTCGTTCACGGTCAACGCGCCTATCGCGGTCAAGTACTCCAAGGCTTGCATTGACCGCGGCTTGCAGATGGACATCGACGACGGAATCGCCCTCGAAAACGAACTGTTCGCTATGTGCTTTGCCACGGAAGACCAGAAGGAAGGCATGGGCGCGTTCTTGGAGAAGCGCAAGGAGAAGCATTTCCAGAATAAGTAATGCCCGCGTGAGGTTCGCAGTATGAAGAAATGCAAGATTCTGTCATTTTTCGACCCTGACGCCAACACCTTGAAAGAGGATAAGCATTCGGATTATGAAGTGAATGACTTCCCGGAAGTCGAAGCGTTTCTGGAAAAATATCTCGACGACGGCTTTGTTGTCAAGAACATGACGGAAACTGACGACGGTTATTCCTTCTATCTCGAACGGGATATTTAGACGTATATTGTCCCGATGATTCCCGTAATCGTCGGGTGGGTTGAAATTACCTCGAACGGGACGTGTAAAAAACGGAAAGGGGAAAACGTATGAAGAGAGTACGCGTAATCAGCGCGGAAGAGGCGGCGTTGATGGTCAAGGACGGCGACACCGTCTCTACGGGCGGTTTCGTAAGCTGCGCGTGTCCGGAAGCGCTCACGAAGGCGTTGGAAAAGCGTTTCGTCGAGACCGGACACCCCCGCGACCTGACGCTGTTTTTC
>JAFSOM010000041.1 GCA_017447005.1 Oscillibacter sp. | reverse complement strand
TATTCGCCCGATTACAATCCGATTGAAAAACTGTGGGCGAATATGAAGCGGTGGCTTAGAAAGAATATGCGCTACTACGATTCTTTTGAGGAAGCATTAGAAGCCGCTATCGATAAATATTCTCAAGTTGGATAACTATATTTGTCATAATCCAGCCGATAACGCACAAGCGCATGGACGCCGTTGGTAAGCCGGATGGAATCATAGACGAAAAGCCCGTTCTCGTTCGTGCGGGAATTTACATAGACGCCGTTAAGCTCTCCATGTTCGCCGCCACTCGTCGGCGGAAACGCGTAAGCCTGCGTGGTGAGATATAGGAAGTTCTCTCCGCTGACGGTGGACAAATTGACCGTCGCATAGCCCTTATCGTCCACTTCGGCCTGCGCCTCCGTCATCCCGGAAGCGTTTGAGATTTGAACATAGAGCGTCTGTCCGGCAAGTTCCGAGTCGACCTGAATATAGTCGACTGTTCCGGCAGTGGCGTCCCGGATGTAGATAACGCCGTTGCCGTACACATTCGCGTAGAGAGGGTATTGTCGGCTATACAAAACGCTGCCAAGCATATTGAGTTTCGCCTGAACGGTCTGCATTTCCGGCGCGTTTGCGCTCAACGCGTAGGTTACGGGGTCAAATCCCATTGTCGCGTCCTCCCCTCAATGAAGCCACCGCCCGGTTTCTTCGTCAAAGAAGAAAACCTTTCGGGTGTCCGTTTCAAAGAAACTGGAGCCGTCCGCGATATACTGCGTGGGCTTTTCCTCCGTGCTCTTGCCGCGAATTTCCACAAAGTCCACGCTTTTTACTTTGTCGTTTTCATCCGTACAGAACCGGACAGCCCTTCGGGTTTCATAAATCACGCTGATTCGCCTCCTGACTGTTCTCCGCCGGATTCCCCGCTCTGACCGCTTTCGCCGGATTCCTCCTGCGCGGGTTCCAGCGCGACCGCGATACGCGTCAGCGTTACGTTGACGGCGGTCAGCGTCGTGTTAAGGGCGCCTAACGCCGCTATAATCGCCTCGCCCTGCGTATGCGTCATAAGCCTGTCGTTTGCCATTATGCGCCTCCTGAATACTCCACGCTGATATATCCCTCCGCGTCTACGAAAAGGCACGGGGTCGAGTAAAGACCGTTCACGGCTTCGCACAGACGGCGGATAATCTTCGATTGCCCGAGATAGTTGACTTTCCCCGCCTTCACGGTGATATTGACTGTCGCGGTTTTCGTTACGGCGTTTTCGGTGTAGCTTATCGTGATTGCCGTGTCGGAAACCGTCAGCGCGGCGGTCGGCGCGGTCGTATAGTCCGTTACCGCCGCCGCGCTCCCGTCACTGTAAGTTGCCGTGACTACCATGCCCGCCGGGTCGAATGTCTCCCCGATGGCATACACGGTTTTCGCGGGTTGAGTTGTCACCGCGATACTTCGCAACAACGGTGGCTCCACGGTGATATTGACCGCCGTTGTTACGGTCGCTCCGTCCTCTGTGTAGCTTATCGTAACGGTTCTGTTGGATGTTGTCAGCGGCGTCGCCGGGAAAAGGTCGTAACCTGTCACAACCGCCGTTGTCGCGTCATTGTAAGTCGCGGTAATAATCATGCCCGCCGGGTCAAACGTCTCCCCCGCAACGTATGCCGTTTTTATCGGCGGCGTCGTGACTGCGATACTTTCCAGCGTCTTTGGCGGCGTCAGCGAATAGTGAATCGTCGCGTTTTCAAGCGGCTCGTTCCCGCCGGAAATGTCAATCCCGTCCCACCATTCTTCCGTACTGCCATAGTAAACGTCGCTTAAACTGCTACAGCCGTCAAATACATTTCCGTCGATAAGTCTCACGCTGGCGGGTATCGTGACGCTCTCCAAGCCGCTACAGCCGCTAAAAGCCTCATAGCCAATATCGGTAACGCCGTTTGGAATTATGACGCTGGTTAGCCCT
>JAFSOM010000418.1 GCA_017447005.1 Oscillibacter sp. | reverse complement strand
GCTCCACTATCCCCGCAAGCCCGTCAATGCCGCGCCGCAAGTCCGTATAGCCGCAGGCAATATAGAATCTGCGCCGCTCCGGTGAAGTCGTTCAGCATAATGCCACCTCACATAAAGCCCGGACGACCTCCGCGTCCGCTCCCTCATAGACGCGGATTCGCGCCTTCGCGGTGTCCATCTCCGCCACCATGCGCCCGCGACAGCCGCCCGTTCCCAATTCCGGAATCTCCACGAATCGGATAATTCCTTGGGTTTACCGACGTTTTTGTAATAAGCCAGAACCCGCTTTCTTATCCGTTCCATATCGGGCGTTTTTGATTCCGGCATACCACCACCTCTCGATTTGAGTTGTTTCGCAGAAAATGGGACAAAGGCCGCGTTCCGGCGTTTCCTTACCCTCTGTCGGCATTTCCGCCTCCTGTCGAGTTCCTACCCGTCTTGACGCCAAAACGCGCTTAGACGGCCTCTATTGGCCTTACTTCAAGCTGTCAAGAACCCAGTTGATATGGGCGCGCTAGTTCGTTTCCCTCTGTTCATGCGAAATGCCCAGCGGAGATGGAAAACGTCCGACTTCCAGCGGCGGCACAGTGACGAAACAAACGTCATAGTCATTCAGGATGTCCTCAAACTTCACGCCGTCAAAGGAACTGTCAATGCCAAACGCGCTTCCCCAGAACAGCGTGTCCGCCTCTTTCGCTTCTTCCGATTTGTACCCGACGTACAGACTTCCGATGTCGCTTACCCACGCCTTTGTCCGGTCACGCGGGCAAAGCTACAGAACGACCGTTTGCCCGCTCTGCGGAATCTCGGTATCCGCGCTGTCGGACAGCTTCGCTTTTACCCAGTCTTTCGTACAGTCCATAATCCGTTACCTTCCGTTATATTTTATACGGCTCCGTTTCCGGCGTTTTCGCTCTTAGGCGGGTCTTTACCTACCCTCACGGCGAACTCCCCTCAGACGGCCACGGAATCGCCTCTCCGCGCCCTCTGTCGGCGTTTCCGGCCTTTGGCGAGTCTTTACCCGCCTGACCTGTAAAACGCGCTCAGACAGGCGCGGAGAGGCGCGGTATCCGGCGTCAAATGGTGGCGAACATCTCCGCCTTGCTGTATTCGTTGCGGCCCCGAATCATCATCTCCAAAAATTCCTCTCTGGAAAAACAGGACTATATCATCTCTGACGCGCTTTACGGCTTGATGATTACGCTTAGTGACATTGAGGAATCGTTGGATTCCTTGGGCTGCGACAGCCGGAAGGAGACGCGGACATGACGGACTTTCAGGTTTTCCAGAGCGAGCAGTTCGGCAAAATCCGCACTGCCTGTATTGACGGCGTTCCATGGTTTATCGGCAAGGATGTGGCGGAAGCATTAGGCTACGCCAAATCCGAAAACGCTCTCGCACGTCATGTTGCTGATAAAGACAAGAATGCTACCCCGATTCAGGGTGAAAATCGCGGCAATCCGAATATGGTCATCATCAACGAAAGCGGTCTGTATTCGCTGATTCTGTCATCGAAACTCCCCGCCGCGAAGGAGTTCAAACGCTGGGTGACAAGCGAAGTCCTCCCGGTCATCCGTAAAACCGGGGAATACAGTCTGATTCCCGTCACGCTTCCCTCGGAAGTGGAGCAGCGCGGGCTGACCACGGACGACTATCTGAGAGCCGCCGCGATTGTGTCCGCCTGCAAGAATGACCGCCTGCCGTATGTGCTGGGCTTTCTGGAACAGGGCGGCTTCTCCATTCTACAGTTGAAATCCTCAGTTTCGGAAGTTCGCCGGAAAAGCTCTCAAAATACAGCGAAACATTCTCCAAAAGCGCGGTTTGGTTTCCTTTCAGGCCAATGACGTAATCCGCCTCGCCGTTTTGAATCTGTTCGACAATCTTCTTTTGACAACTCATGGCGTCGGCGGTAACGACGCTCCCTTCTATGTTCAACGAGGCCAGGAGTTCCGGGACAGCCGTGATTTCGTTGGATTTTTCCTCCGTGACCAGTTCGCCTAAAACCATCCGGTTTTCCGCCACGAACGCGCTGACGACATGATAAGCCTTATGGCTTTCATTTCCGCTTCCGCGAATGGTTTTTCCATCAAGCGCGATAACCGACCCTTCCTCCCGGTTGCATTCCAGCCAGTCGTAGAGGCATTCCGACAGCGCTTCGGGATTGAGCTTGTCAAAAACTCTCCGAAACGTGTCGCTGTCCGGTATCCCGTCAGGCAACGCGAGGAAGCCTCTGAGCCATTCCTTTCTTCGCTTGCCGAACGCCTCCATATCGACAAAGTCATTTCCGTTGCACAGCAGGGTACACAGTCCTATGATGAGAATGTCTTCCAGCTTATGGCGAATGTTTCCACGGTCTGTCCGACGGGGGCCTTCCACATTTGCCATCGCTTTTTTCAATTTCCATATCCTGATTGTATCACATCTTACCGCCATATGTCAGAATTTTAAATGCTGTTGCCCTGACTCACGGGGCGGGTGGGTTGAAATCACGTCGTTTTACGGTATCTATCGACTTACTTTTGTCCCGCCCCTCACGGGGCGGGTAGGTTGAAATCATTCTGCACGGGTTAAAGGCGGCTATCGATGTATACACCAGTTTCCAAGATTTAGGACGCCTTGAGAGAGGCGAGAGGGAAAGATTTCAAGCTGTCGAGAAGGTTGAGCGCATTTTTCCCAATTTCGGGACGCTTCGCTAAAGAAGAGAAAAAAATCTCCTGACGAATCAAGCGTCCGAGCGTAAGACGAACCTGTTGAGGACTGGAACCACGCAAAGCGCGAAAGTCTCCTACGGAATAAGGAGAGAGTTTCCAGGCGGAATAGCACAGGGGCAAAAAGTTGACATGGCGCTTAATGCCCGCCTTGGAACGGACGCGATAATCTCCCAGCACCCGGAATTTCTTCTGTTGTCGGTGTAAAATAATTGTAGGACTTTTTACTGGAAAAATATGGAAAATATTTTTAGTGAAGATGTCTCGAAATGAGGGAAAAAGCTACAGGAAACGTCCCGAATGTGTTTTAATGGAGATGTCAAGCAACCGTTAAAACAG
>JAFSOM010000040.1 GCA_017447005.1 Oscillibacter sp. | reverse complement strand
GCCGCCGGAAGCAGACGTTTGCCGGAAGTGCGGAGCAAGACGCAATTGGAAGTGGTCGTGGATTATCTGCGCGGCGTGACCCAAGAGCAGGGGACAAAGAAAATCCGGAAACTGTGGCTTCCCGTCCTTCCCGAAAACCTCTACCTCGATTCCATGGACAGTTTCCGCCGCGCCATTTTCGACGGCGAACAGTGGCCCGAAAAGCCGCGCCGTTTCCATCTCAGCGCGGTTATCGGCTGGGCCGACGACCCGGCCAATCAGGCGCAGTTCCCGGTTTCGCTGGACTTCGCGCAGGGCGGACATCATCTGCTCATTGGCACGGTCTCGACGGGCAAATCCACGTTCGCGCAGTCGGTCGCGTATTCGCTCATGTCGACGTATTCCCCGGATTTGCTGAACGTCTACTGTCTGGATTTCAGCGCGAAAATGCTGTCCGTGTTCGCCGACGCGCCGCACGTGGGCGGGTATCTGAACGAAGAGGACGTGGAAACCGACGCTATGTCCAAGTTTTTCACGATGATGAACCGGATTCTTGACGAACGGAAGACGCGTTATTCCGGCTCCAGTTTCGCCGACACGATGAATCATGACGGATGGAACGACCCCGCGATTCTGATTATCATTGACAATTACGGCAACTTCCACGAAAAAACCGACGACCGCTATGAGGCGCAGATTACGCGTATCGTCAAAGAGGGCAACGCCTACGGCGTGTATCTGCTGGTGACGGCGGGCGGAATCAGTATGCAGGATATTTCCAGCCGCATGGCGGAGAACTTCCGCACGGCGCTGGCCTTGGAAATGCCCGACCCGTTCGCATACGGCGAGATTTTGCACGTCATGCGGCCCGACATTCTGCCGGAGGCGAGAGTCAAGGGACGCGGCCTGCTCTATCACGGCGAACGCATTCTGGAATTTCAAACGGCGTTGGCGGCCCCGACGAAAGACGGGCGAATCGGCGTCGAAGAGGCCCCCGACGAACAGAACCCGCCGATTGAAGCCCCTGAACGCAATGACCGTATCAAAGAGGCGGTCAAGGTCATGAAAGAGGCGTGGAAAGGCCCCCGCGCTCGGAGCATTCCGCGCATTCCCGAAAAGCCCAATCACGCGGACTTCTCCGCGACGGCGGATTACCGTACCGCGCTGGACAATCCCGCGCTGTTGCCGGTCGGCTACAATTTCGAGGACGCGGGCGTGTATTCGCTGAACCTGATGAAAAATTTCACGTATCTGGTATCGGGCACGCGGGGAAGCGGAAAATCCGTGTTCATGCGCAACGTCATGTTGTCCTGCGACGAGCGCGGCGAAGAGATTCACATTATTGAGTTCCAGTCGTCGCAGTTCAAGCAAATCGCGGAAGAGCGCGGATGGAAGCGCTACACGGACGAATACAGTCTTGCGGAACTCCTGCGCTGGCTGTACGACGAACTGAGAGAGCGGAACAGCATCAAGGCCGAATGTCGTGCGCGGAACGCCTCTGAGGAAGAGTTGTTCGCGGCGGCGGGACGCAATCGGAGAATCAATCTGTTCATCACGACGCCGTTGGCTTTGGCGGAGAGCCTGTCGAAGTTAGACATTGAGGAAACTCCCGTAACCGAAAGCGCGCCCGCGACGGCGGAAGCGGCGACCGAAAGCGCGTCCGAAACGCCGGAAACCGCGACGGCGGAAACCGTAAGCGAAAGCGCGTCCGCGACGACGGAAACCGTAAGCGAAGGCGCGTCCGCGACGACGGAAACCGTAAGCGAAGGCGCGTCCGCGACGACGGAAGTCAAACCGGCGCTGGCGATGTCGCTGTCCGACCAGTCGAAGTGGCTGTCGACGATTTGCGAGCGCGGCGCGGGATTCAACCTCTTCATTTACGTGGAAGTCTCCGACAAGGAACTGGACAACAATCTCCAAGGCGTCGGGGAGCCGTGGTTTACGAATCTGGCCGACTACCGCTCCGGCATTCGCTTTGGCGGTATGCTCAACAAACAGCATGAGCTTTTGCCGTTCGAGAATACCAGTTTCCGCGACGCGGGCTATCAGTCCTCCGTCCGCGCCGGCGTGGGCTTTATCCCGACCGACCGCGCCGACGAGAAAAAGACGCGGGTTGTCATTCCGATGACCTAAGGCGTCCAATCGCGGGAAATCGGCGAACTTTTCATAACGGGAATGTCCGCGGGCATGAGGTTTCCGCGGACGTTCCCGGAAAGCGGATTCCCTTTCGTTGTTTTGCGTAACGTAAAAGTATAACTTCAAAGGATGTGAACCGATGATAGCGGTACTTGTATGTGACCGGGACGACGCGGAGCGGGCGCTATTAAATCAGGATTGCCGGAAGCAAATTGCGGAAAACAGCGGTGAGGATTTGCGTATGGAAACGGTGTCCGACGATGAGGGCCTGACCCGCGCCGCGAACGCGGAACAACTCGTAAATCTCCTCTATTACCGATTCTTTAAAGGTCAGAGCCTACAGGCCCTGCGTCTGTTCCGGAAACGTTGCGGGGACGCGATGGTGATGCTCATTACGGATTCCGCCGTGTCGCCGCTGGAATATTTGCGGCCCGGTATCGCCCCCGACGCGCTCCTGTTGCGTCCGCTGGAGGAACAGCGCCTCAGCGAAATCAATCACGAGTTTGTGAGCAGTTTTCTGGAACGCTTTCATCCGTCGGAGGAACGATTTATGGTGGACACCCGCGACGAAAAGATTTTGATTCCATGGTCTCATATCTACTATTTCGAGGCCCGGGATAAAAAATTGTTCGTGCGAACCCGTCACGAGGAGTACGCGTTCTATGACACCTTGGAAAAACTGGAAAGCCGTCTCCCGGACGTTTTTCAGCGCTGTCACAGAAGTTATATTGTCAACACCGCGAAAATCGTGCGGGTGATTTCGGCGGAGAATTATCTGGAACTTGCGGACGGAATCGGCGCGCCGCTGTCGCGCAGTTACCGGGCGCGTTTCCGTGACCCGCAGAGAATGCCCGGCGAGCCGTCTTAACCGGCGAACGGAGGGAACCGGAGGCGACATCATGAACGAGGGGGAACTGCTCTATTTCACGCAGGCGGAATTGGAAATTATGCTGGATTTATCAGCCGGCGCGGCGCACACGCTCTATCGAATCGGCCCGCCGCCGGACGACGACGCCTTGACCGCCGCGTTTACGTCCCTGTATCAACGCGGCTTTCTGACGCGGGAAGGCGATACTCTGTCGCCCGCGCCGAAAGCGGAGTTTTTCCGCCGGATGGGCGCCGCGCCGTTTGCCGTGACGCTCAAAACCCGCTACCCCCGTCCCGCCGTAGTCTTGCTGTACGGCGGCGGCGAAACGCTGTGGCTTTGCGAGTATGTGCGAACGCCGCTTTCCGAGCGGGTGCGTCTGCGCCAACTCCCGGCGGAAAATCTGGAGGCGTGGCTGTACGACGCGGACATCTTGGAGCCGCCGTTCCTGACGCGGGAGGACGCGAGGGAATTATCCGCGTTGCGCGAGAAATCGGACGAAAGCGGAGAGGGCGCGGACAAAACCGGAACGGAATCCGGCGACGTGCGCT
>JAFSOM010000417.1 GCA_017447005.1 Oscillibacter sp. | reverse complement strand
CTACAAGCTCTATTTCGGCGACGACGATTTGATTCTCCGTTGCGACACGCGCCAGCGGGAACACCCCGTGCATATCGACATCTGCGCGGATGAGGACGGCAATCTGGTGACGGGTGTGGACGGCTCGAAAGCCTGCTATGTGGCGCAGGTTGACATTCCCGGCATTGCCTACGCGGAACAGGAAGTCGAGGCCGAAACGAACCCCGCCGCCGAAGCGGAAGATTCTACGGAAAGCGGAACGGACGCGCCGGAGAAAACGCCCGAAAAGCGCATGGAACGCGTGGCCCAGCCGCTGAACATGGATGACGTGACCGTTACGCTGTGGAGCATTGACGGCCTGTATATCAATCAGAACTGAGGAGGAGCATCATGGCGAACAATTTTGACCTGTCGGCGCTGGCTCTGGCGATGGCCTGCCCCGGCAACGTACAGCTTCTGGACGA
This sequence comes from Oscillibacter sp., assembly GCA_017447005.1. Lineage (GTDB taxonomy): Bacteria > Bacillota > Clostridia > Oscillospirales > Oscillospiraceae > Oscillibacter. The sequence goes on along the minus strand of JAFSOM010000417.1, from coordinate 2,228 downwards.
TAAGGGGCTTCCGGGGGCGTATGTTCCCCGGACATTCATGCGGTTGAACGCCCTGCTGACCAACGGGGACAGCAGCGTCCATCCGGCGTTCCTGTACAACGGCGTGCAGAAGGATACGCTGTATTTTGGCAAATACCCGGCGTGCGTGAACCTGAACCGCGCCTACAGCCTTCCGGGAGTTGACCTCCGCGCCAGCATCGATTTCAACACCGCGCTTCAGTATTGCCGGAACAAGGGCAGCGGCCACCACCTGATTACCTTCGCGGAGTGGGCGTTCCTCGCTCTGCTCGCTAAGAAGCGCGGCACGATGCCCAAGGGCAACAACAACTACGGCAAGGACGCCTCCGAAAGCCTGTATCTGGCGATTCCGACGTACAAGGACGGGAATACCGGGCAGACCTTGCGGACGGCGACAGGAACGGGGCCGCTGACGTGGAGCGACACGGGCGACGCGACGGGCGTCATGGATCTGAACGGCAACGTCTGGGAATGGAACGCCGGAATGCGTCTTGTTCGCGGCGAATTGCAGTTCATCCCATACAACAACGCGGCTGACCCGACTGTGGACATGAGCGCGACCTCCACGGCGTGGAAAGCAATCAAGGCCACGGCGACCAGCTACAACGACCTGTATATCACGCCGAACGGGGCGGGAACGACCAGCGGAAGCGTCAAACTGGACTACGTGTCCAACCACTGGCAGTATGCGGCGTCCGCGACCAGCGCGGAGGATACGAGGCGGAGTGCCCAGTTCAAGCTGACGACGGCAAGCGGGCTGTCTGATTTCTGCAAGATGTATCTTCAGGCGATGGCGCTCCTTCCAGAGGACGGAGACACGGACTATGGCGAAGATGTCATCTACGCCATGAACGGCGCAAACGAGTGCCTTATGTATCGAGGAGGCGCATGGCCGGACAGTAACACAGCCGGGGTGTTCAGCATAAAGCTGGACAACCCTCGCGGCAACATCGTTGAGACTCTCGGCTTTCGTCCTGCTTTCGTAAATCTGTGACGCGGAGACACGGAATCCGTTACGATAACCTTTGAATCGGAGCCGAGTTTCAGCGGGACAGCGACAAAACGAATACGGAGAAGCGCGACGAGCGCTATCGCCGCGCTTCTCTTTCTTTATACACTGGAGGCGATGCCTATGGAAGGGAACTTTGTGGAGCGCGGCGTTTTCGAGGAATACCAGCGCCGCTTGGAAGACCAGAAACGCCGCTGGGACAAGCGGCTGGAAGTGTTGGAAAACAACGTCCAGCAAATCCACGCGCTGACAGCCAACATTGAGAAGCTCACCATCAGCGTGCAAAATATGGCGCAGGCGCAGGCCGAATACGGCGAACGCCTGAAAGCCATTGAAAACCGCGACGGCGAAATGTGGCGCAAAATCGTCGGATACGCCTTGACTGCGGGAGCGGGTTTCCTTTTAGCGGCGCTTCTGCGTCGGGCGGGGATTTTTTAGGAGGGATTCGCAATGCCGGAAGGTCTTAAGTTCTGGAAACATCTCAGTCCGTTTACAAAAGCGGCGTTCAAGCGGGCGTTAAAGACTGTGGCGCAAACCGCGCTCGCGCTTCTGCTGACCCACGACCGCATTTCTGTCGTGGATTGGCGATATGTCATTGACGCGGCGTCGATGGCCGGTCTGCTGTCTATCCTGACTTCCGTTTCGGCGGGCGTCCCGGAATCTCCGCTTCAGCGTCAGGATGAAATCGCGGCTCCGCAATCGCCGCTCCAAATTCAGGAAGGAGGCGCCTCTGATGAAAATCATGGCCCGGACGAACACGCATAACATGACGATTGTCAAGGGGCGGGACATCGCTTACATCGCAATTCACTTCACGGCGGGCACAACCTCCCGGAGCGGAGCCGCCGCCAATACCGCCGACTGGTTCAAGAACCCGGCCAGCGGCGGGAGCGCCGACTTCATCGTAGACGATGCGAACATTGTCCAGTACAACCCGGACATCCGGAACAGGTATTGCTGGGCTGTCGGCGGGAAAAAGTACGCGGGAAGTCTGGGCGGCTCCCTGTACGGCGTCGTAACGAACCGGAACAGCATCAGCGTTGAGATTTGTTCCACAAGCCGAACGGGGAAAGTGGTTGACGCGAACAACTCCGCGTGGTATTTCACGGACGCCGTTCTTGACCGCGCCGTGGAACTGGTGCGGTATCTGATGAAGGAGTACGGCATTGACGCCGACCACGTCGTTCGGCATTACGACGTG
>JAFSOM010000416.1 GCA_017447005.1 Oscillibacter sp. | reverse complement strand
TTCCGCACTTCCTCCGGCGTCATGGAAAAGTTTTCGAGTACGACGCGCCCATCTTTGATACGCGGGGAAATTGTGTTTTGTATCGCGTCGGGCTGTTCCATGATTTCCTTAAACATGAAATGAGGATAGCCGCCCTTTTCCGCCGCCGAAACGTCCCAGCTAATCCGGCTGCGCGGCTTGTCAATCGGCGTCATATCGGTGTCGAATACGTCGATACTCTCCGCCGTTACGACCGCGATTTCCCCGTCGGACATGTACATGACATCCCGCGTGTACTTGATAATCGCCGTCGCGTCGGACGCGATAAAGTTTCCGTTTTTGCCGTAGCCGAGAATCAGCGGGGCGTCCTTACGGGCGGCGATTAACGCGTTGGGATAGTCGGAACAGATAATCCCGAACGCGTAGGAACCCTCAATCCGGTGAATGAGCCGCGCCACGGCTTCCAGCATGTTTTCGCATTCCTGATAGTAGTATTCCAGCAGTTGCACGGCTACTTCCGTATCGGTTTCGGAGAGGAAATGCACGCCCTTCTGCAAGAGCCATTCCTTGATTTCCAGATAGTTTTCGATAATGCCGTTATGCACCAGCGCGACGTTGCCGCCCTCGCTGATGTGCGGATGGGCGTTGATGTCGCTCGGTTCGCCGTGCGTGGCCCAGCGCGTATGACCGATTCCGAGCGGGCCGTCCAAATCCGCGCCGCCGTGGGTCAGTTCGTAGAGCGCCTCCAAGCGTCCGCGGGACTTTTTCGCCTGAAGTCCCCACTTTTCGGAACGCACCGCGATTCCCGCCGAATCATAGCCGCGGTATTCCATACGGGCCAAGCCGTCAAGCAGTATCGGGGCCGCTTCCTCATGTCCCGCAAAGCCGATAATTCCACACATATTAGAATCCTCCTGAATAATAATAATTCACAAGGACAAATGCGCGGTCATTTGCCATTGATTGCGCGGTCACGGCTCCTTTGTTTTGCGGTCGCCCGCATATTTTGGAATCCGCGTGACGCGTCCGCGCTCCCACGGAAGAGCATCCGCCGAATGTTTCGATACTCTCTTCTCCTCGTCCGCCTGCGGGATTCTCCGCACAGGCTCTGGCGCTTCGTTGTTCGTATCCTCCTTTCCGAAAGATTCCGCGTATATGATAAACTTCCCTGCGGAAAGATTACCCATGAATAAAAGCCGCCGTTTCGCGTTATCCTGATAGCGTTCCCATGATAATATCGCGCTACGCTGAACGCATTCCCATAATATTGCGCTATCCTGAACGCGTTCCCATGATAATAGAGGTGATTCGCCCGTGATAACCGCCCTGTTTCGCACGTTGATTCTATATTTGTTCATTATGGTTGGTCTCCGGCTCATGGGCAAGCGGCAAATCGGGGAACTGGAGCCGGGGGAACTCGTGCTCACAATGATGATTTCCGACCTCGCTACCGTGCCCATGCAAGATTTCGGGATTCCTTTGTTAGACGGTATCATCCCGATACTGGTCTTGCTGTCCCTGTCCATGATATTGAGTCAGCTTTCCTTATGGAATCTGCGTTTTCGGGAACTGCTCTGCGGCGCGCCCGCCGTGCTTATCCGGAACGGCGTCCTGCAACAGTCCGTGATGACCGCCAACCGCTACACGCTCGACGAATTGTTAGAGGAATTGCGCGGACAGGGCTTTTCCAGTATCGAAAGCGTGAAATACGCGATTCTGGAAAACTCCGGGCGGTTATCCGTATTGCCATGGAACGTCGCCCAGCCGCCCACCGCCGCCCAATTAAATCTGACGCCGGACGACGACGTAACCTTACCCGTTATCATCATCAACGACGGGCGGGTTTTGAGTAAAAATTTGGAAACGTGCGGGCGCGATACGGCATGGATGAACGGGGTTTTGTCCGAACGCGGCATACGCTCTCCCGCCGATGTCTTTATGCTGACTGTGGATGAGTACGGAAAAGCGCTGTGCATTCCAAAGGAGAAAACGCTATGAAACAAGGCCAAAGCGTCAAACGAGACAAGCCTACGAAACAAGGCCAAAGCGTCAAACGAAACAAGCCTATGGAACAAAGCCGACGCCTGAAACGCGGACGCCTTGCGCCGTTTCTCGTATTGGCGACGCTTCTTCTGTGCTCGCTCTGGAACGCCCGCGCCATTACGACGCGTTCCCGCCGCCTGTTGGAACAGTTGGACAGCGCGGAACGTTACGCCCACGCGCAACAGTGGACGGAGGCCGCCCGCGTCATGGAGAGCGGCTATCAGGACTGGCGCGACTGCCGGACGTATCTGCATATCGTCTCCCGTCACGACGCCTCCAACGGCGGCGACGCGCTTTATAGACGTTGCGTTTTGTTCGCCCGCGCCGGGGATGAGGTCAGCTTCCTGACGGAACTGGAAACCCTGCGCGAACAGTTGCGGACGCTTACCGAAATGGAACAGTTTTCGATTGACAATATCTTATAGCGTCATCCGGTTTCCGCCTTGCGGGGAACAGAACGCCCCCGCAAAGCGTATTCCCGTTTCCGGCGCGATATGCCGGATTTTAACGCGGATTCCGTCCGCGAAAGACGCTCAAAGCGTAAAGGCGCGGTGAAAGACTTTCTTGCCCTTCTTCAAAATCACGCCGTCGCCCTTAAAATCGTCCTGTTCGAGTTCGGCGGCGATGTCCGTAACCTTCGCGCCGTTGACCATGGCGCCGCCCTGCTGAATCAGCCGCCGCGCCTCGCCGTTCGACGGACAAAGCCCGCACAGCGTCAGCAGACGTATCACGCTGATTTTGCCGTTCTCGAACTGCGCCGCCGGAATTTCCGTCGCCGGCATATGCTCCGCCGCGCCCGTACCGGAAAATAAGCTCCGCGCCGTCTCGCGGCATTTCTCCGCCTCGGCGCCGCCGTGCACTAACGTCGTCAGTTCCATAGCAAGCAGTTCTTTCGCCTCGTTAATCCGGCTTCCGTCCCACGCGCCGATTTCCTCTATCTTGTCCAGCGGGAGGAAGGTCAGCATTCGCATACATTTCAATACGTCGGCGTCGTCCACGTTCCGCCAGTACTGGTAGAAGTCAAACGGCGTCGTCTTGTCGGGGTCGAGCCAGACCGCGCCTTTCGCCGTCTTGCCCATTTTCTTCCCTTCCGAGTTCAACAGTAGCGTAATGGTCATGGCATAGGCGTCTTTGCCCAGTTTGCGCCGGATGAGTTCCGTACCCGCCAGCATATTGCTCCATTGGTCGTCGCCGCCGAACTGCATGTTACAGCCCAGCGTCTGGTACATGTGATAGAAGTCATACGCCTGCATAATCATGTAGTTGAACTCCAAGAACGACAGGCCCTTTTCCATACGCTGCTTGTAGCACTCCGCCCGCAACATATTGTTGACCGAGAAACACGCGCCCACTTCCCGCAACAGGTCGATATAGTTCAGTTTCAGGAGCCAGTCGGCGTTGTTGACCATCAGCGCTTTGTCGTCCCCGAACTCGATAAAGCGTTCCATTTGCTTTTTGAAGCAGTCGCAGTTGTGTTGAATCGTGTCGACGGTCATCATGGAACGCATGTCGGTGCGCCCGGACGGGTCGCCAATCATGCCCGTACCGCCGCCGATAAGCGCGATAGGACGGTTGCCCGCCATCTGCATACGTTTCATCAGGCACAAGGCCATAAAGTGTCCGACGTGCAGACTGTCCGCCGTGGGGTCAAAGCCGATATAAAATACCGCTTTCCCCGCGTTGACAAGCTCCCGGATTTCGTCCTCGTCCGTGACCTGCGCCAGCAGTCCCCGCGCTTGGAGTTCCTCATAGATTTGCATAGTAACCTTTCCTTTCCCCATGATTGGCTGTAATTTCTCTATGATTAGCTGTAATTTCCGGGGCGGAAAAGGCCCTCCGTCCCCGCTCCGGGACAGAGGGCAATAAAAACTATCGCGGTACCACCTCTGCTTCGCCGCGCCCTCACGAACACGGCCTCCGCCCGCGCCGAGGCGCGGAATACGCGATAACGGGCGTAACCCGGGATACGCCTACTGGACGCTCCCGGGCAGGGCGTCGTTCGGATACCGGCTCCAAGGCGTATTCCCCGTATGCGGCCCGTCCCGTTCCACCAACCCGGGACTCTCTGCGCGGCGCTTCACGCGGGTACTCTTCCTCTTCTCAGCCGTCATAATGATTGTATCGGATTCCGGCTTTCTTGTCAAGGCGGATTGCTTGACAAATCATGTCAATTCCGTGTCAAATTCATGAAAAAAGTTTCAATCCGTAAACATGGGACGCCGCCGGACGTTTGCGCGAAATGTAAAAAGCGGCATACGGGAAACGTTTTCGGCATGAAAAAGCGAAACATTCGGAAACGTTTTCGGCATGAAAACCGGAACATTCGGAAACGTCTCAGCCCGCCACCAACGCGCTAATCATCGTCGCGGCGAAGCCGAACACCATCACCCCCGCCAGAATGACGGAAATGACGCGCATCGCTTTCTTACTCATGGCAAACACTCCTTTTCCATAACAGACAATTCGCCGGGGCCATTTTTGGCGAATCTGACGGTTTCCTAGCATACACCGATTTTCGCGGGCTGTCAATCGGTTTTTTCATTTTTTTCAGTTTTTTCGTCGGTCAGCCGTTTACGGATACCCTTCCATATTCCGTTTCCGTCGGTCAGTTGTTTTCGGTTTCAGCGGTCAACAGTTTGCGGATACTCTTTTCGGCCTTGCTCCGGGGTAACATCAACTCATGTCCGCAAGTCAGGCAACGTAATTTAATATCCATGCCGACGCGCAAAATCTCCCAAGTTTTCCCCCCGCAGGGGTGCGGCTTCTTCAACTCCACCCGGTCATGCACGCGCAGTTCCATAGATTCCCTCCCAGTAGGCTTTCGACGCCTGTTCTATGCGGTTATCGCCCCACTCATAGTAGCGCGTTCCCCGCAACGCGTCCGGCAGATACTGTTGCTCCACCCAGTGGCGCGGATAGTTATGGGGATACTTGTAGCGCTGTTGATTGTCCATGCCCACCGTATCCGCGTGGACGTTCTGCAAATGGCGCGGTATGTCCCCCGTGCGGCCCGCCTTGACATCGGAGCAGGCTTTATCGATAGCCGTCACTACGCTGTTCGACTTCGGCGCCGTCGCCAGCAGAATCGCCGCTTCCGCCAACGGCAGACGCGCTTCGGGCAGTCCCAGACGCATGGCCGATTCTACGCAGGCCTGTACAATCGCAACGGCTTGCGGGTAGGCTAGGCCTATGTCCTCGCTCGCCGAACAGAGCAGGCGTCGGCAGGGCGTGATGAGGTCTCCCGCCTCCAGAAAGCGCGCCAAGTAGTGTAAGGCGGCGTCGGGGTCGCTACCCCGCAGGGACTTCATCAGCGCGGAGGCGTCGTCATACATCGCGTCGCCGCCGCGGTCGTAACGCATGGCGCTTTTGACGCTGATTTGTTGCGCGTCGTCCAGCGTCAGGACGAGTTTCCCGTCCGTCGGGGACGCCGCGCCCACGAGCAGTTCCACGGCGTTAATCGCCTTGCGCACGTCCCCGCCGCCCGTCGCCGCGATATACGCGGGAAGTTCGGCTTCCCATTCCAGCGGTAACGCGGAACGCGCTTTTTCCAGTTCCAGCGCACGGAAAACCGCCTTTTCCGTCTCCTCCGGCGACACCGACTTGAACTCAAAGACCGCGCTCCGGGACAGTAACGCGCCGTATACGTAAAAATACGGATTCTCCGTCGTGGACGCTATCAGCGTAATTTGCCCGTTCTCCATGAACTCCAAAAGGCTCTGCTGTTGCTTTTTATTGAAATACTGTATCTCGTCCAAATACAGCAACACGCCGCCCGGGGCCATCAGCGTCCCGACTTCCGACAAAATCTCTTTTACGTCCTGCAAAGAGGCGGTTGTCGCGTTCAGACGGCGCAATGTCTTTTGCGTG
>JAFSOM010000415.1 GCA_017447005.1 Oscillibacter sp. | reverse complement strand
GAGGAATACCAGAAACGTCTGGAGGATAAAAAGGCCGGTTGGGACGCCGACCTTGCGGATGTAAGAGTGGAAGTCAAGGAACTTCGTAAGCTCAATACTTCCGTCGCGGAACTGGCGCAAAGCATGAAAACAATGGCATCGGAGTTACAGCGTCAGGGTGGACGTTTAGAAGCCATTGAAAAGCGCGACGGCGAAATGTGGCGCAAGTTCATCGGCTATGCTCTGACCGCGCTGATTACCGCCGTCGTGACGTTTTTCTTCAGCAAAATCCGGATTTGAAACTGGAGGGATTCAAAATGCTTAAAAGGCTTAAGGCGCTCTGGAATGGCCTCAGCCCTTTCACCAGAGCGGCGTTTATGCGGGCGCTTAAAACGATGGTGCAGACCGCAGGCGCGATTCTGCTGACCCATGACCGCGTATCCGGCGTGGATTGGGGGAATGTCGCGGACGTTGCGGCGATGTCGGGACTGCTTTCCATCTTTACTTCCGTTTCGGCGGGCGTCCCGGAATCTCCGCTTCAGCGTCAGGAGGAAATCGCGGCTCCGCAATCGCCGCCCCAAATTCAGGAAGGAGGCGCCTCTGATGAAAATCACGGCCCGGACGAACACGCATAACACGACGATTGCCAAGGGGCGGGACATCGCTTACATCGCGCTTCACTTCACGGCGGGTACAACCTCCCGAAGCGGAGCCGCCGCCAATACCGCCGACTGGTTCAAGAATCCCGCCAGCGGCGGGAGCGCCGATTTCATCGTGGACGATGTGAACATCGTCCAGTACAACCCGGACATCCGCAACCGCTACTGCTGGGCTGTCGGCGGGAAGAAGTACGCGGGAAGTCTGGGCGGCGCCTTGTACGGCGTCGTAACGAACCGGAACAGTATCAGCGTGGAAATCTGCTCCACCAGCCGCACGGGGAAAGTGGTTGACGCCAACGACCCCGCGTGGTATTTCACGGACGCCGTTCTTGACCGCGCCGTGGAACTGGTGCGGTATCTGATGAAGGAGTACGGCATTGACGCCGACCACGTCGTTCGGCATTACGACGTGAGCGGCAAATGGTGTCCCGGAATCCGGGGTTGGAACAAAGAGAGCGGGAGCGAAGAGGCATGGCGGAGCTTCAAAGCCCGTCTGACGGTTTCCGCCGCGCAGACGGTCGCCGCGTCCCCCGTGTCAAAGTACAGCGACATCGAAAAGACCGTCTGGGACTTTCTGAAAGACAAGGGCCTCTCCAATTACGCCGTTGCCGGAATCGTGGGGAACCTCTACGCGGAAAGTTCCATCCGTCCCAACAACCTCCAGAATAGCTACGAACGGCGGCTGGAGTTGTCCGACGAGGAATACACCGCCGCCGTGGACAGCGGCGAGTATCAGGAGTTTGCTTCAGATGGCGCGGGGTATGGCCTCGCGCAATGGACGTGGTGGAAGCGTAAGGAGGGGCTGTACAATTTCGCCAAAGAGACAAACCGCTCTGTCGGCGACCTTACACTTCAGCTTGAGTATCTCTGGCGCGAGTTACAGAACGATTACCCCTCCGTTCTCAACGCGCTGTCGATTGCGTCCTCCGTGCGGGACGCCTCCAACGCCTTTCTGTTCCAGTTTGAGAAGCCCGCCGACCAGAGCGGCGCGGTACAACAGAAACGCGCCGAGTTTGGCCAGACGTACCTTGACCGCTACGCCCTGCCGTTCATGGTTCGCGTGACCACGGAGAAACTCAACATCCGCAAAGGCCCCGGCACGGAACACGATAAAAACGGCTCCGTGGAAATGGGCGAGGCGTTTACCATCGTCGAAGTACGGGGCGATTGGGGCCGTCTCAAATCTGACGCCGGGTGGATTTGCCTGCGCTATACCCAGCGCGTGTAACCTTACAAAACGCCGCGACAACCCCTCAAATTTCCCCGGAACAATTTCCGGGCGTTCATGTCCGATACGGTCGTAAAAACGCGGCGAAACGCGCCGCGCGCGGGTAAAACCGCCGCCGCATTGCGGACAACCTTACAAAACGCCGTTTGTACCTCGTAATTTTCCCGCAGGCGCGTATGGCGAACGTCCGGCGAATGTATGGACAAATCACCACAGCCCTCCTCGGCGGTTCCTCTCGGTTCCGCTGGGGAGGGCTTTTTGTCGTTTTACCGCAGTTCGGGGAGCGGCATAGCCAGAACGAACACACGACCCACGAAATAAATCATAGGCGGGTTCGTCTGGCTCCCCTGTGGTGGAGGTGGGGAGAGTTGAACTCCCGTCCGAAAACGCTTCAACAGGACTTTCTCCGGGCGCAGACGGTGTTTTCGGAAGTCTTCCTTCCCGTTCCCCTCTCGGACGGCACGCCGTCAGGCCGTCGGATTAGGTGAGCTTCATGATTTATGGCACGGGCAAAGCTTACCGTACTCACATTTACCGCTAAATCACGCCCTTCCCGGCTCGCGGTCCTTCCGGGTCGGACGGTCGCCGCAATCAGGCGGCAACAGGCATCGAATAACGGTCGTTATTTGATTTATAAGTTGCCCGTTTTAAGGCGGTCAGGCGCCGCCGCCCGCTTATCCTGCCTCCACATCCCCGTCGAAACCGGTACACCCCCATATTCCGCTTTCCGCTTGGCGATTCATGGCGGAAAGGGGGATTTGCGCGAATAAAGGGAGGCAGAATTTTTCTGGCTCCCTTTTGGTGGACAGTAAGGGATTCGAACCCTCGACCTCTGCGATGCGAACGCAGCGCTCTCCCAACTGAGCTAACCGCCCAAAATCATTCTTAAAAACGCAACTTTACTTCAACTTGCCCCCTGCTTTTAGCTCAAAAAAAGTTGCAGAGTACGTTTAGAGCTTAACTCAGCGCCACTCACAACGTTTTTTTTATTTTACCACAGCTTTTCCGCCTTGTCAAGACCTAAAATATTTTTTTTCAGGACAAACGCATGAATGGGTTCCTTACTTGTCAAAACGGAGAAAACAGGAATTTTTTTGAGAGTTAATAAACATACCGCTCCCTTTCTCCATATCAAAAATTGAGTACGCTTTCCAGATATTTTTCCGTGTTACGGGCAATGGCAAAGCGCTTCTTCATGGAAAGTCTGGCGGATAACCCCGACCAGTTTTAGGACACTCAGCCATGCGAATAATATTGAGCTTCTACGCGGAGTTTTTATCAATCGTGCGGTTCGCATCTTCCCGGAAAGTAACATCTAAACGCCAGTGCAATCCCCGCAGAGCGTCAGCCGATACTCTCTCATGACAAACCGCGCTTCCATCCGTTTCAGCTTTTGAATCAGCGCACGGAAAAAAGCCGCTCGGAACGCGTCGTTCAGCGGGTCATACGCGCTCATGGCGTGAAATATCGGGTAACTCTGGCGGGCGTTGACCGGGTAAGTGGAGCAGTATTTCGCCGTAAAGGAAATTCTCCGAACCGTTTCGCAAACGGATGAAAGCGGGCGTCGGAAAGGCGGCGTCATCTGGCATACGCAGGGAAGCGGAAAAAGTCTGACGATGGTCATGCTGGCGAATTACCTGTTGTCGGAACTGTCGGCGGCTCATCCGAAAGCCGTGGTTGTCACGGACAGATGGAGCGCGGTCTGCGTCTGCTGGTCACGAAAGGCGCGTCCAACCGTACCGTGTGGAATCCGACGGCGTTTACCTGCGTCTGGAAGTGAAAAATCCCGACGACTACGCGCAAAAACAGCGTTGCGTCACGCGCTATCTGGACGAGCGGAGCGTTCGATTCCCTGTAAATAGTGTGGTGCGCTAGCCCTATCATACGTCTTCAGCCGTTTCTTGGGAGGCGGCTGTCGTATTTTTTTGATTTTCCATGATATTCCAATGGCGGGCTGCCTCATATTGTTTGAGACAGTTCCTTTTTCTTGTCAATCCGCCCCTATATCCGACGCTTACCGATTTTCTGTTCGGTTTTTCTCTCGTCAGGCTTGTATTGCGCGTATGCGCGGGAGAAAGCCGCCCTCCTCCGCATTGCGAAGAAGGGCGGTTGCCTCATAAAATCAGCGGGTAGCAATCGCAAGAGCGCGGTATACGTCCAGAATGCGCGTAAACAGGGGGTCTTCCGGCTTCAGGCCCGAATACTGCTTCAAGGCCGCCGCCGCGTTTTCCTTCTTGATTTTCTCCAGCATTTCCACGCTCTGCGGGTCGTCGGGACAGTCGAAGCGTAACGCCGCCGCCGCGCCGAAAATCAGGTGGTCAACGGGGAGATTATAAGACGCCGTGGTGACAAGCGGCTTAATCAGACGGTCGCCCGGGGAGAGTTTGCGCATGGGTTCGCGTCCGACACGGGCAACCTCATCTTTCAGATGCGGATTGTGGAAACGCTGGAAAATGCGCTCCACGTAGGCGTGATGGGTTTCCGGGTCAAACGAGAACTCGCGGATTAATCCCTCGCCGCTCTCCCGGATGGCGGCGTGCACGATGTCGCCGATGACGGGGTCTTGGATGCTCTCCAAAATCGTCTGGTGTCCGCGCAGACTGCCCAGATAGGCGCAAATCGCGTGACCGCTGTTGAGCGTGAACAGTTTCCGCTCCAGACAGGCCATAAGATTGTCGGTATAGGTCAGGCCGTCGATTTCCGCCGGCTCGCCCTTCCACGCGCTCCGCTCCACGTCCCATTCCGTGTACTCCTCCGCCGCCGCGTCCAGCGGGTTGTCGTAGCCCGGCTTCGGACAGATACGGTCTACCGCGCAGTCCGCGAAACCGATGTATTCGTCGGCGAACGCGATTTCCTCCGGCGTCATGTGCTTGAACGTCTCCTCTTTCAGACGCGTCGTGGTGCGCAGGCCGTTCTCACAGCAGATGACGTTCATAGGCTCCTTGTTGCCCGCACGTATCCGCGCCCGAATGCCCTCGGCGATGGTCTTGGCGATTTTGGGCAGTACCAGCGGCCCGACGGCGGTCGTGATGAGGTCACAGGCCGCGATAGTCGGGGCAATCTGGTCGCCGACGGACGAAACCGCGCTCACGTTGCTGACCTCAAAATCGTAACATTTCTGGTCGAGGATGTGAACGGTGTAGCGCTTCTGGGTATTGATGGCGTCAATAATGCTGTCGACAACGTCGGCGAACGTGACATGCCAGCCGCTGCGTTCCAGAATGGCGCCGATAAAGCCCCGTCCGATATTGCCCGCGCCGAACATAACCGCTTGTTTCATATGCGCTTCCTCCTCAAGTAATTGTGCCGCTATTCTCAACCCGGACACGCGTCCCGCGTTTCCGATTCCGGTACGCGTCCCGGGAGAACGCGCCGAATTTGAACCCTTCCCCCTGTCCCCCTTCCCTTTCAGGGACGGGGGAACAAAATCTGAAAACGCCTTCACCGGAAATCCGCACGTTTTTACAGATTACGCTGTCAAGTCTGGCCTTCCCCCGTCTACGGGGGAAGGTGGCGCGCAGCGCCGGATGAGGGCGAATTTGATTTAGCTTAACGCCTTGCCCTTAAAGGGAGGGGCTCATCAAATGAACGGCTTTGCTTACAACTGCGCGAATACTTCCCCGATGGGGTCACGAATTACCAACGCGTCGGAGAGGCTCTGCGCCACTTCCCCCTTGGTCACCAATGCCAGACGGTTTCCGCGATAATAGTGAATCAGTCCCGCCGCCGGGTAGACGTTCAGCGACGT
>JAFSOM010000414.1 GCA_017447005.1 Oscillibacter sp. | reverse complement strand
TGGATATTCTTTTTTTGCGCGGCCTTCACCGCTTCATACTCTTCTTTTGTTATGATATATTTCTTCATTTTTATCACCCTGTTTGAGTATACCACACCTCCGTTGGTTTTGTCGACCATTTTTTTCGGAAATAGTATGAATCGGCGGGTCATCATTCCCATGACAAAACTGGAACGGGCCGCTAACAGCTTTGTGGAAAGCAGTCAGGGACAGGAGAATCCGGAAGCGCTGGTATTCCAGAACCCGGACATTCGGACGGGGGACGAATTGGAATCGCTGTCCGATGCGCTGACCGCAATGTCCCACGACATGAAGCGCTTCATGCGGAATCTGCTGAAGGTGTCCGCGGAAAAAGAGCGTATCGGCGCGGAACTGAACGTAGCGACGCAGATACAGGCGGATATGTTGCCGCGCATTTTCCCGGCGTTCCCGGAACGGCGCGAATTTGACCTGTACGCGACGATGCATCCGGCGAAGGAAGTCGGCGGGGACTTCTATGACTTCTTTCTGATTGACGACGACCATCTTGCGATGGTCATGGCGGACGTATCGGGAAAGGGAGTGCCGGCGGCATTATTCATGGTAATCGCCAAGACACTGATTAAGAACCGTGCGCAGGCGGCGGGTACGGAACTGCATCCGGGCAAAGTTCTGGCGGACGTGAATAATCAGCTTTGCGAAGGCAACGAAGCGGAACTGTTCGTGACAGTCTGGTTGGGCATTCTGACGATTTCAACGGGGCATTTGATTTCCGCAAGCGCGGGACACGAGTATCCGGCGTTTTACCGGGTTGGAGAGGGATTCGCGTTGCAAAAGGAGCCGCACGGACCGCCGCTGGCGACGATGGAAGGTCTGCGTTTCCGGGAGAACGAGACTGAGTTAAAGCACGGGGACGCGTTGTTTATCTATACGGACGGCGTGACGGAAGCGACAAACGGGGAGGTGTCGCTGTTCGGAGAGAGACGCATGGTAGACGCGCTCAACGAACATGGAACGGAAACGCCGGAAAGCATCATTCGCGGCGTGCGCCATGATATTGACGCTTTTGTGAAGGACGCTCCGCAGTTCGACGATATTACTATGCTCTGTTTGCGCTTTAACTGACGAGAGCGGCGTCGCACAGGAGGGGAGAAAATCCATGTCAAAATTGAGAATCGCGGCGAAAGCGGAAAATATGGAAGAGGTCATGGTGTTTGTGGACGGGGAACTGGAAGCGCACAACTGTTCGACGAAGGCGCGGACGCAACTTGACGTCGCGGTAGACGAACTGTTTTCCAATATCGCCCATTACGCTTACGGCGAAGAGACAGGAGAGGCTGTAATTCGGATGGAGTTTCCGGACGGATACGCGGAGATTACGTTTTTGGATCATGGCATTCCGTATAATCCGCTGGAACGACCCAATCCGGACGTGACGCTTCCGGCGGACAAACGTCAAATCGGCGGCCTTGGCGTTTATATCGTCAAGAAGAGCATGGACAGCGTTTCTTACCGCTACGAGAACGGAGAGAATATCCTAACCATCCGTAAAAAGCTGTAGGGCATACGGGCGGCCTGTTCCGCTTTCACCGCACAGGTCAAAAAATGCAAAGGGGGTGAGGTCGATAAGGTCTGGACGCATTCGCCACACAAGACGCAAATCAGAAAGGAGACAGAACAATGTCTGAAAAGAAAGCCCCGGAAGCGGAGAAGCGGAACCCCCGTGAACTGGAGTTGGACGAACTGGACGCGGTACAGGGCGGCGCTGTGCTGAACCCGGCGATAGCTTCTATCCACGACGTCCGGATTACCCCGACGCAGGACATCAGCGAGGACACGCGGAATAAGTCCTAAGCGAAACTGTCCGGAACGCTCCGGACAATAGGAATCATCCTGTAGAAGCGCCTTCCGGGCGGACGGCGGACCCTGCTGTAAAAGCGGGGTCTGTCGAGCCGTTTTCGTGCGCTTCAACGTGCGGACAATTTTCATAAAGGAAAGGGCAATATATGAAAGAATCCGTTTTCAGGGAAAAAAGCGTGACGCGGGTCGCCTCTCCGGAACAGTTAAACGACTATATTCGCGTATCCACGCCGGCGGTATGGCTGGTATTAGGCGCGATTCTTCTGCTTCTCATCAGCGTTATCGTGTGGGGTTGCCTCAGCAAAGTGGAAATGCGCACGGAGACGGGCGCGGCGGAGGAAGTCGCCCCAGTGACTTTTGTCATGAATTAAACTGCGAGGAAAACGCTATGAAGCGAACAATGAAACAGCCGATAAAAAAAGGCTTTGCGAAAACGCCGGTTGTCATGCAGATGGAGGCGCTGGAATGCGGCGCCGCCTCCCTGACCATGATTCTGGCCTATTACGGCAAATGGCTGCCCTTGGAGCGGTTGCGCATGGATTGCGGGGTTTCCCGTGACGGCTCCAGCGCCAAAAATATTGTGAAAGCGGCGCGGAATTACGGCATGAAAGTGCGGGCGTTCCGCTATGAGCCGGAAGAACTGCGCGAAAATGGGATTTTTCCCTGTATCGTCCATTGGGAATTTAATCACTTCATCGTGGTCAACGGCTTTAAGAAGAATCGGGTATCCGTCAACGACCCGGCGCGAGGCAATTACGTTATGACGCTGGAAGCCTTTGACGAGGGGTTTACCGGCGTATGTCTCACCTTTGAGCCGGGGGAGGACTTCCGGCCGGAAGGCAAACCGAAAAGCGTTCTGGCCTTTACCCGGAAACGTCTGGCGGGCGCGGAAAGCGCCGTGGCGTTTGTTCTGCTGACGACCGTGATTTCCGCGCTGGTGGGGCTAATCAGCGCGGGATTCTCCCGCGTATTTCTGGACCAGCTTCTCACCGGACGCAATCCGGAGTGGCTGACGCCGTTTCTGGTCGGCTTCGCCGCGCTCGCCGTTTTACAGGTGACGGCGGCGTGGATACAGGCGGTATACGCCTTGCGCATCAACGGTAAACTGGCCGTTGTGGGAAACGCGTCTTACTTATGGAAAACGCTGCATTTGCCGATGGACTTTTTTTCTCAGCGCATGGCGGGCGATATTCACCAGCGGCAGATTACGAATGAAAGCATTGCCGGGGATTTGGTCAATACGCTTGCCCCGCTTGCATTACAGACGGTCATGATGGTCTTTTATCTGCTGGTTATGCTACGCTACTCGCCACTGCTGACGGCGATAGGGCTGGCGGCTTTAGCGGGCGATGTGTGGGTATCCAGAATCATTTCCTCCAAACGAATGAATATCACCCGCGTGATGATGCGGGACAGCGGGAATTTAGCGGCCTCTACCGTGTCCGGGATTGAAATGATTGAGACAATCAAGGCCAGCGGCGCGGAAAACGGTTATTTTGAGAAGTGGTCCGGCTATCAGGCGTCGGTAAATACGCAGACAGTTCGTTTCGAGCGGATTAATCAGTATCTTGGCATTCTTCCCGCTTTTCTGACCACCGCCGCGAATGCGCTGGCGCTATCGCTGGGCGTATGGCTATGTATGCGCGGAGCGTTTACCACGGGCATGGTATTCGCGTTTCAAGGATTTCTGACGGCGTTTATGGGACCGGCGCAGTCTTTGATTTCGGCGGATCAGACGTTTCAGGAAATGCGGACAAGGATGGAGCGGGTAGAAGACGTGATGGAATACCGTTCCACCGCAGACAAGAACATGGATTCCGATACAAACCATGCGGACGGGACAATAAGTTCAGCGGATTCCGGCATAGAGACGCCCGCCACAGATTCCGGTTCCGCGGATTCTGACGACGCTTCCCTCTCTGATTGGGGAGATGACGAAGAACAGGGCAAACTGACCGGAGCGCTGTCTCTGCGCCATGTGACGTTTGGCTATTCCCGTCTGGGGCCACCGCTGATTCAGGATTTCAGTCTGGAACTGCAACAGGGCAGTAAGGTGGCGTTTGTAGGCTCATCCGGTTGCGGAAAATCGACCCTCAGCAAACTCATTTCCGGCCTGTATCAACCGTGGGAGGGAGAAATCCTGTTTGACGGCAAACCCATCAGAGAAATTGACCGGAGCGTATTTACCGGTTCTGTCGCCGTAGTGGATCAGGATATTATTCTGTTTGAAGATACCATCGCCAATAACATTAAAATGTGGGACGAAACGATAGAAGATTTTGAGATGATTATGGCCGCCCGCGACGCGCAGATTCATGAAGACATCATGCAACGCAACGGAGGCTATCAATACCGGATTGCGGAGGGCGGCAAAGACTTTTCCGGCGGACAGCGCCAGCGTATGGAGATTGCCCGCGTTCTGGCGCAAGACCCTACCATCATCATTCTGGATGAGGCGACCAGCGCGCTGGACGCTAAAACGGAGTACGATGTGGTCAATTCGATAAAGGATAGGGGCGTGACCTGTATTGTAGTGGCGCATCGCCTGTCCACAATCCGGGACTGTGATGAAATCATTGTTCTGGACAAAGGAAAAGTCGTGGAACGCGGTACGCACGATACGCTGATGGCAATGCGCGGAGCCTACGAAAAACTGGTCAGCAATGGGTAATCATCCGGACATTGAGTGTCCGCGAACATAGTCCGGCTTGTTTTGTGTCTCCGATTCCCGCGCCAGCTTTTCCGCTCTTGGCATATACCCCGTTTTGCGCTGTTCCCAATCAGGACGCAATGCTCCTCAAAGAGCGGGAACTGTCCGCTTACGATGTCGAGCGGATGCGTTCCGAGTTCTGGCAAACCGTAGCGCTTACATTATGCTATTAGTCGGCATTTTGAAAGAGCGCCGACAGACGGTCGCTTACCCGCCGCCTGTCGGCCTTTTTTGATTTAAGGCGGCGATGCGTTCCGCATTTTTTCGCAAGTAAAGTCCGTGGGAATCTCAACGGTTCCTGCGGACTTTTTCCATTGCCTTCATGCGCATTGATACTGAACATATCGAAGTAAGGAATGACCGTCCATGCTGAGACGCGCAGTCGCTCCATATGAGTGCCTCTCACGGATGGGCCGGATATTCAAAAAACAGTGGCAAACGTACATAGCGAAATATCCTTAGTCTCCATTTTCCCTCGCGGAAAACAAAAAAGGAGGTTCAAGGATATTATGGAAATCATCTACGCCGAGAGCGCGGAACTGGCGCTCCGTCTGAAAACGCTCACTTATAAGGAACTCCTGACGATGCTCCCCGCATTCACGAGCCGCAGAACGCCCCGTCCGGAAACGCTCTCCCACGACGACAGCGCTTACGGACGACTCTTCACCGTTACTTACGGCGGCGGAAAAATCACGGTATACCGCGAGGGCTTCTATCTCTATCAGGATAGCGGCGAAAAGACGGTCTGCCCCGTATGCCTGTGCATGGAGGCGTACCGCTCCGTGACCGGAAGCCCCGCGCTGGGACTCTCCGAACTGATGGAACTGCCCTTTGTTTGGGCGCTGACGGCGATGGGACTGGAACGGACATGGAGCAATCAGGACGGGCGCGAAAACTCCGGAGTGGACTTCCACTACACTTCGGAATCGCTTGGATGGTCAACTATCCCTCATCTGAGCGTCTCCCCGGAGCGACTTTTGACGGAGGACGCGGATGAGCGGATTGTCCGGCAGGCTCTGGCCGAGGCGCGCAAAGCGCTCCCTCCCCGCGAAAAGGAAGTCGTTCGCCTTTATTACGAAGGCGGGATGACGCAGGAGGCGATAGCGCAAAAGCTGGGCGTTTCGCAGGCGAACATTTCCAAAGCGCTGAATCGGGCGCGGAAGAATCTCAAAAAGATTCTCAAGCACGAAAAATTGTCCTGATTCGTCATAATGCACGAAAAAGCCGCTCAATTTTCTATGTGGAATTTTCCTCCATAGGGTTATATTTTCGCCCCAGATTTCTGGTTTAGTGAAGGGGCGTTCTGAAAAATGGAGAGCTTTTCAGGAGATGTTCCCTGAAAATTGAATATCGAACCAAGCGACAGCCGGAGAGAGCGATTCTCACGCGAAACGCGCCATGACCCGGAGGGGGCCGCCATCTCCCTCCGGCGAGCGGGAACGTCACCCGCGAAGGAATCCGAGCAGGGCCAAAGGCGCCTGTCGAGGTTCGGCAACCCATATGGCGAAGGGAGGGACAGAAATGTCGAAAGAGCGTAAAGAGGAATACGACGTCATTCCGCTGACTGCGGCGGCATGGCGCGACCAGAAGCTGATTGCCGCAGAGCTACGCAGGTTGCGGGAAGCGTCGGGAATGACGCAGGAAGCTCTGGCGGAAAAGCTGGGCGAGCCGTACACGGAGAAACTCATCGCCCGGTACGAGGACGGCAGCGCGGAAGTCATGGAAACGTGGACTGTGTTTGACATCGTTGAGGCGCTTGGCGCCACGCCGATGGACATCGCCCCGAAAAGCCTGATAGCGCGGCAATGTCTCGAAAGCGGTTACGCGGACTTGAACGAGGAGTCCCGCCGCCTTGTGGACGGCGTCATCAGCGCGGTTCTGAAAGGCCAGCGCCAGACTCCGTGAAAGCCTGAAAAACGCCGTCACGCATCGCGGAGACGGGCTTTCCCTTCGGGAGAGAAACGCTGTCAGACCGACGCTTCGGCTGGCAAAGGCGAAAAGAGCCGTTCCAAGCTCCTTGAAAAAGGAAACCCTGTCCGCATTCGATACGGACTCCACGCGGTTATTGGAAGGAGGATTGCAAATGCCTGAAAGACCCCCGCATCATGAGGAGGACAACCAATGGGTGGGCGAACAGATACGGAAACTTCGGAAGCGGCGCGACATGACGCAGATGGCGCTTGCCGGGGAAATCGGGGATACGGATTACCAGAAGTATATCTCGAATTACGAGAATGGCATTGACCATATGCCGATTCCCGTGTTCTTCGCCATCATCCAAGCGCTCCGCGCTTCGCCGAGCGACCTGATACCGCCGAGGCTTTACGGGGAGAACCGCAACGTGTTCGACGATTACCTGTCGCTGAACGAGGAGCATCAGGAGGCGGTAAAAGTCCTCGTGCGGACTTTCCTGCAGAGAAAGAGCATTTGAAAAAGGGTATAGGAAATAGACCTCCTAAAATAAGGCGGTTTCAGGCAAAGGATATTCAAATTCTGTTCTAATGGTAAGGTCTCCTTAAAATAGTGTCAGCGTTTTCCAAAAAGGATGAGGGGAAGAAGGGCCAGATTCAAAGAAGCGCGATAGCGCCTTTTCTGAATGCTGGACTTGAGGAGCGCTTCCTCTTGGCAGTTGCG
>JAFSOM010000413.1 GCA_017447005.1 Oscillibacter sp. | reverse complement strand
TGCGCCTTGATGACGGGCCGCGAAATCCCCAGAAACGCCGTGCCGCCCACTTCCGACGGGTCAAGGGCTTTTTTCATGTCCTTCAAGTCGCCTTTGAGCATGGCGGCGGCGATTTTCGTTTTGGGATTGGTCATGAACAGTTTTTTCAGGGACTTCAGGAAAAACTTCCCCGTGCCCTCCACGCTCTTCAGCATGACGTTCCCGGTAAAGCCGTCGGAGACGACGACATCCGCGCCGCCTAACATCGCGTCGCTCGCCTCAATATTGCCGATAAAATGGATACGTTGCGCGTCGGCGGCCTTTTTGAGCAGGGCATAGGCGTCAAGGCGCAGGGGGTCGCCCTTCTCGACTTCCGCGCCGATGTTGAGCAGTCCCACGCGGGGATTGTCAACGCCTAACACGCGTTTGGCGTAGTAACTGCCCAGATAGGCGAACTGTAGCAAGTCCTCCGCGTTACAAACGGCGTTGGCGCCGCAGTCGCAGAGCACCATTCGCCCCGTAGCGGTGGGGAGTACCGGCCCCATGGCGGCGCGACGGATACCGCGTATCCGCTTGACAAGCAGGGTCGCCCCCGACAGTAACGCGCCCGTCGAACCCGCCGACACGAACGCGTCCCCGGCGCCGTCCTTCAAGAGATTCAGGCCGATGGTCAGCGACGAGTTCTTTTTCTTTTTAAACGCCGTAGCGGGAGCGTCGGAGATTTCCACGACTTCCGGCGCGTCCTTAATCTCCACGCCCTCGGGAAGCGTCGTTTCCCCGCACTCCTCCACGACCCGCAAAATATCGGCGGTTCTGCCGACAAGCAGGATGTCCACGCCGTGCGCCTTACGCGCCTCCAGCGCGCCCCGTACCGCGGCCCCCGGCGCGTTATCCCCGCCCATAGCGTCTACGATAATCTTCATACGCGAAACCTCCGCCTGTGTTATATTGTCCGGACACGTTCCGCCGCGTCCGGTTCGTCCGTTTCGAGTTTCTCCCGTATGGCGTCGATGAGTTCCAGCGAACGACGGGAAATCGCCTCATTCTTGTTGCGCTTGCCCCGTATGCGCGTTTCCAGCGGCGGGATAATGCCAAAGTTGATGTTCATGGGCTGAAACGCCGTCACGGAAGCGTTGGAGATATAGCAGGCTAACGCGCCTATCGCCGTCTCCCGCGGAAAGTCAATCGGCGGCAAACCGTTCAGGCGTCGGGCGGTCTCCGCGCCGACTAACAGTCCGCTCGCGGCGGATTCCACGTAGCCTTCCACGCCCGTCATTTGTCCGGCGAACGAAATGCGCGGCTCGCGTTTGAGGCGATAGTAGCGGTCAAGCAGGCGCGGGGAATCCAGAAACGTGTTCCGGTGCATGACGCCGTAACGCAGAAACTCGGCGTCATGAAGCGCGGGAATCATGGAAAATACGCGCTTTTGTTCCGGGAATTTCAGGTGGGTTTGAAAGCCGACGAGATTGTAAACCGTGCCGTCGGCGTTATCGCGGCGCAGTTGCACGACGGCGAACGGCTCCCGCCCGGTACGCGGGTCGCGTAAGCCGCGAGGTTTCAGCGGGCCATAGGCGAGCGTATCGCGTCCGCGCCGGGCCATGACTTCCACGGGCATACAGCCTTCGAACACTTTGCCGTCCTCAAAGCCGTGCACGTCGGCCTCTTGCGCGGTCGTGAGGGCGTCGCGGAACGCGTCGTACTCCGCCTCGGTCATGGGACAGTTGATATAGTCCGCCGTGCCCTTGTCGTAACGCGAACCCAGCCACGCGAGATTCATGTCCACGCTCTCTGCGGACACCAGCGGCGCGGAGGCGTCGTAGAACGACAGCGCGGAAGCGTCGCCTAGGA
The DNA here is from genome assembly GCA_017447005.1 of Oscillibacter sp. Classification (GTDB taxonomy): domain Bacteria; phylum Bacillota; class Clostridia; order Oscillospirales; family Oscillospiraceae; genus Oscillibacter. The sequence goes on along the minus strand of JAFSOM010000413.1, from coordinate 2,294 downwards.
GCGTCCGCAGGGAATCCGACAGCGCGTCGGACGTGAGCGGCCCGGACGCAATCACGACTTCGCCCGACGGGATTGCCGTCACCTCTCCGGGCGTTACTATGATGTTCGGATGGGCGCGGATACGTTCGGTGACAAGCGCGGCGAAACCGTGACGGTCAACGGCCAACGCGCCGCCCGCCTCCACTCTCGTCGCGTCGGCGCAGGACAGAATGAGCGAATCCAAACGCCGCATTTCCTCTTTCAACAGTCCGACGGCGTTGCTCAACTGGTCGCTTCTGAGCGAATTGGAACAGCAAAGCTCCGCGAACTGGTCGGTGACGTGCGCGGGGGTACGCTTTTCGGGCTTCATCTCGCGCAAGTCCACCCGGACGCCGCGCCGCGCCAACTGCCACGCGCATTCACTCCCCGCCAAGCCCGCGCCGATTACCGTTACCGCGTTCATGCCTCCTCCTTTTCCGCGCTCTTGACGCTCCGTTTTCGCGTCGTGGACTTCTTCGCGGGTTCGTCCGTATCCGACGCCGCTTTCTTGCGCGTGGTTTTCTTCGCGGGTTCGTCAGCATCCGACGCCTTTTTCCGCGTCGCGGACTTCTTCGCCGTCGCGGGTTCGTCCGTGTCCGACGCCTTTTTCCGCGTCGTCGTTTTCTTTACGGTTGCGGACTTCTTCTCCGTTGTCTTTTTTGCGGTTGTCGATTTCTTTGCCGCCGTCTTTTTTACGGTCGCGGTTTTCTTCGCCGACGCCTTTTTTACGGGCTTTTCGTCGGCGGCTTCCATCGCCTTACCGCTTTCCGTCTCCGCCGCGTCGCCCTTCTCCGCCTTCTTATAATATCCGCGCTGGTCCTCCGGCAAAAAATTCGGACACGCCGGATTAATGCAAAACGCCTTTTTTTTGCCCTTCCCCGACAACTTGAACATCGTCTGACCGCATACCGAGCAATCGTCCTTCACCGGGATGTCCCATGTGCGAAAATCGCAGGTCGCGGTTTTGTACTTGTTCGAGACCTGATTTTCGCAACAGTAATACGTGTAGGGCTTGCGCGTTGTCTGACTGACGCCCGTCCGCTTCATCAGGCGTCCGCCGCACTTCGGACACCGTCCCGGCATAACCTCTACGAGCGGCATGGCGAACGCGCATTCGGGATAGCCCGGACACGACAGGAACGGCCCGAATCGCCCCGACTTGATAACCAGATTCCGTCCGCATACCGGACAGATTTCCTCCGTCACCTGTTCGGGGACTTTGATTCGCACGCCCTCTAACGCCGTTTCCGCGTCCTGCAAGTCCTTGTCGAACTTGCCGTAAAAGCCGCGCAATACGGATTTTCCCGTCCGCTGACCCTCCTCCACGGCGTCAAGGGCCTCTTCCATACGCGCCGTAAAGCCCACGTCGGCAATATCCGAAAAGCGCTCCTTCATCAGTTGCGTGACCACGCGCCCAAGACTTGTGATGTGCAGATACTTTCCCTCTTTCATCACATATTGCCTGTCCAGAATCGTGGAAACGGTGGGCGCGTAGGTGGACGGACGCCCGATTCCCTCCTCTTCCATGGCGCGAATGAGCGTCGCGTCGGTGTAATGCGCGGGGGGCTGGGTGAACTTCTGCGCGGCGTCGTAACCCCGCAAGCATAGAATCTGGCCTTCCTGTAACGTGGGCAACGGGGAATTGATTTCCTCCTTTTCGTCGTCGCGGCCCTCTTCGTAGACCGCCGTAAAGCCGTTGAACTTCAGCGCGGACGACGTGGCGCGAAAGACGTGATTGCCCGTCGGCATGGCTTGCGCGCTGTCCCATGGCAACGCGGTAATGTCCACAGATACGCTGTCATAGACGGCGGCGGACATCTGACAGGCGACAAAACGGCTCCAAATCAGGCGGTAAAGCTGATACTGTTCCCGCGTCAGACTGGCCCGGACTTCGTCGGGGGTACGCCGAACGTCGCTGGGCCGTATCGCTTCGTGGGCGTCCTGCGCGTTGCCCTTGGCGCGGTAACGGCGCGGCTTCTCCGGACAGTACGGCTTTCCATAACGTTCGCCGATAAAGTCCCGCGCCGCCGCAATCGCTTCTTCCGACAGGCGCAAAGAGTCGGTACGCATATAGGTAATGAGGCCCACGGCGCCTTCGCCCTGAATCTCCACGCCCTCATAGAGCTGTTGCGCGATTGCCATGGTGCGCCGGGGCGTCATGTTCAGCTTGCGGGACGCGTCCTGCTGTAGCGTGGACGTAGTGAACGGCGGCGCCGGGTTGCGGCTCTTCTCCGTGCGCTTCACCTTCGTGACCACGAACGCCTTGCCGATAGTCT
>JAFSOM010000412.1 GCA_017447005.1 Oscillibacter sp. | reverse complement strand
GAAGTACGGATTGACACCGCCGCCGACGCAACCAAGCATTATGTCATGCTTTACGAGAGCAAGGCCATAGTTGGGGATACCGTCCAATATAGTCTGCGCTTTGTCCACGGCGAAAGCGTTCTTGCGACGCCCTCGCAAACGCTGACCTTCCCGAAGAGCGTCACGCCGCAACTGAATTTGAGCGCCGACGTTTTCAAGATGGAAGGCTACCGCCCGACGAGCTATTCGTCCGCGGTCAACGCCGACGAGAAAACGGGCGTGATTACGGTCAGATATACGCCGCAGTCCTATGTGCTCTCCTTCAATACCGGGGACGGCAGTTATATTCCGGCGAAGTCCGTGCCGAACGGCGCGACGCTGTCGGGTTATATGCCTTCCGTAACGCCCACGCAAGAGGGCTACACGTTCGGCGGCTGGGAGAAAATCTACAAAACGGGCGACGAAAGCGCGGTTCTCGACGGAGGCGTGAACGCGACTATGCCCGCCTACAATGTGGAAGCGAAAGCGAAATGGAATCCCGCAAACGTCAATTACACGGTGTTGTTCTGGTACGAAAACGCCAATGACGAAAACGAAAGCTATATGGGTTCCGTTACCCGTACCGCCCCGACCGGGAGTACGGTTTCCAGCGCCAGTTTCAGCTCCTATTCCGGCGTGACCGGGGCGAGTTGGATTGACACGAAGCATTTCACCTACAACGCGTCCAACGTAGAGACGGAAATTGTAAAAGCTGACGGTTCCACTGTCTTGGGCGTCCACTTCAAGCGAAACGCGTATACGTTCACCTTCAAGGACGGAAGCAAAACTGTTTATACGCTGACAAGAAAGTATCAGCAGGACATCAGCGGTGAGTGGTCATTTACCGGAACAAACGGTACGAAGTATCCCATATCGGGCACGAAGGTAACGTCATGGACGCCGAGCGGCTCTTCCACCTATAAGGCGCGCATTACGCGAATGGAAATTATGCCTGACGAAAACATCACGTTTACGCACACCACCACGAGCAATTCCAAACGGCATTTCATCTATTATGTGGAATCGCTTGGCAACGGCGTCGTAACCTATGACGGCAAGAAGTTCGATGTCTATCTGGATTACTACATTGATTTCAATGTCGCCTACTACAATGATGACTTCTTCCTGCTGAATGGTTATTCGCGTTACAAGTCCACGCAAAACGGAAAAGTTATGACGTGGACCGCTGGAAAGACCGCCTCAATGGGCAGTTCCGATACCTTGTGTTTCTATTACACCCGTAACAGTTACCAACTGACTTATTCTGTCGGCGGTAGCAATATCGATACGGCGTCGGTGAAGTACGACGCGCCGCTGGACGCCTACTTCTCCTACGCGCCCGCAGACAGAACGGACGGCTACACGTTCGACGGCTGGTACAAAGACCCCGAATGTACGCAAAGCGTGGACGCGCTCACAATGCCTTACAATAACATGATTGTGTTCGGCAAGTGGAATCCGCCCGCCCACACGGTGACGTTCGACGTAAACGGCGGAAGCATGAGCGCGACGCAGACCGTATTTGAGGGCATTCCGCACGGCGGCACGGTCAGCGGCATTGCGGACGACGCCGGACAGTGGCTCGACAGCTACAAGCCTGTCCGCGACAACTACACGTTCGTCGGCTGGTTCTACGGCGACAATCAGGATGTGCGCTTTACTCCCACGCAGTCCGTCAAGGCCGATTTGAACTTGACAGCCGTATGGGAACCCACGGCGGCGACGACTTACGCGGACGTAACCATCAAGTATGTCTATATCGACGGCGACGGGCGCGTTCCGTTCAAGGACAGCGACGGAAACGACGTGACGGAGACACGGGAGAATCAGGCGGTCAATTCCGTATGCGTCGCGCAAGCCGAGTATTTCGAGGGCTACTACCCGTTGAAGACGTTGGATTCCGTCTTGGTCGTGGACGACGCCGCGAACAATGTCATTACGTTCGTCTACCGCAAAATCCAGACGTGGAACTATTCGCTGGAGTATTACGCCTATTATCGCTCCTATGAGACCAGCGACGTGAATTTCAAGACGGCTTTGGGCGAGAGCTTCTCCGCCTTTGAGACCGAATCCGCCAGCCACTATATCAGTACGGGCATTGGCGCGGCGTACAGTCAGTACCAGTCGGTCATGCTGACGCTTCCCGAGGCGTTCAAGGCGCGCTACCACTTCCACCACTACGAGTACGACAACGAGACGGGCTACGATACGCGGGCGACCATCCATCCGGACGGCAACAATACCGCCGTGATTAAGGTGTATCTGGAGCCTGACCCGAGTCTGCTTGCGGTGAGCGACCGCGTGGAACTCTACGACGGCAACGCGTTAGACCCCGTCCATGGACGCGAAACCCTTTCGGAATTTACCGCCGGGGAAAAGACGGTCAAAGCGGAGATTATGAACGTCTACCGTTATTTCAACGCGGACGGTCAGGAACAAGAGGTCAAGGACGCCGACGCCTACAAAATGCACGGCTACACGGTTCTGAAAGTGGACGTGACGCAGGGCGAAAATACGGCAAGCAAGTATTACCTGCTCTACAAGGACGAAAACGAGGGCGACGCGTTGAATCTGCGCATTCGCCGCCGCGCCGTAACGCTTACGTCCGACAGCGACAGCAGACCTTATGGCGAAGAGCCGTTGAAGAAGGACGGCATTACCGTCACGGGCGACGGATTCGCGCCGGGAGAAGGCTACAATTACGCCTTCTCCGTGGAGGCGTTCCGTCTGGACGTGGGGACTTCCGATAACTCTTTCACCTATTCCCTGCAAGAGAATACGAAAGAGGCAAACTATGACGTGACCGTTGTGTTCGGAACCCTGACCGTGACGTAAAACAAACCAGTTACGGTCCCGGGAAGTAGCATTTCCGGGGCCGTAAAATCAAACGCGACCTTTCCCCTGAAAAGGGAGATTTCAGGGGAAAGGGACATTATATCTTACGAAAAAACGGAGGGAGAAACCGTATGACGTATTCTTTGGTGGGGATTCTTGCGATTTGCGTACACGTTATTATCAACATCGGCATTTTCCGGAAGAACGGCGACAGCCATTTTCCGGCGCAACGGGACTACTGCTATTTCCTGTACAGCGTGATTGCCTATCACGCGACGGACGCGCTCTGGGGATTCTTGCACGAATGGCGTATGCCGGGGCTTCTTTACGCGGATACGGCGCTTTATTTCGTGCTGATGGCGCTTTCCGTACTGCTTTGGACGACATTTGTCATCCGCTATCTGGAACGGGAAGACCTGCTGGACGAGCGGAGCGATAAATTCGGAAAGGCGCTCAACTACGCCGGAAAGGGAATTTTTGTTTTTCAGATTCTCGCGCTCGCGGTGAACTTTGTCCGCCCCGTTCTGTTTTTCATCGACGCGGAGGGCGAATATCACGCGGAAGTGACGCGCTATGTGGCGTTCGCGCTTCAAATGCTCATGTTCCTCATGACCGCGATTTATACGTTTATCGTCAGCGACGCGGAGACGGACACCATGAAACGCCGTCACTTTACGATTGGCGTCTTTGGCGTGGCCATGCTGTTTGCAATCGGTATTCAGCTCTCTTACCCGCTGTTGCCCATGTATTCTATCGGCTATCTGCTGGGCGGCTGTCTGTTGCATACGTTCGTCGTGGAGGACGAAAAGGCGGAGTATCTGCGGGCCTTGGAGGAATCGCTGAACCGGGAAGCGGAACACCAGCGGGAGTTAGGCGGCAAAAAACATCAGGCCTACACCGACCAGTTGACGAAAGTCAAGAGCAAGCACGCCTATATGGAATCGGTGGAGGCGCTCAACCGCCGCATTATGACCCGGAAGGTGTCCGAATTTGCGACGGTCGTCTTTGACGTGAACGGCCTACGGCACGTCAACGACGCGGACGGGCATAAAGCCGGCGACCAGTGCATTTTCACGGCCTCGCAGACGATTTGCGACGTATTCAAGCACAGTCCGATTTTCCGGATTGGCGGCGACGAGTTCTCCGCGATTCTGGAGGGCAAGGACTACGAAAGCCGCGACGCGCTGATGAAGGCGTTCGACCGGATGATGGAAGAGAATCTCCGTAAGGAGCAGGTGACGGTTTCCGCGGGCCTCGCGGAGTATGACCCGGATGAGGACGAGACATTCAACGCGGTGTTCGAGCGGGCGAACGAAAAGCTGTATGAGCGCAAGCGTTTCTTTAAGGAGCAGGAAGCGCGGAGTAAGAAATAAAGGCGGCTCTGTCGCGCTGATGCCAAAAGAACTAGTCGACAAACAAACGGAAGCATGGTATACTGAGGCGCGGAATCGCTATGCCGTTCCGACTTCTTGCTATGGGAGGCTCTATGATGGAAACGCATTGGAAGAAAAAACCTCTTCTGGGAATTTTTAGGCGGGGGGGGGAATCATAATGGCAGTATGTAAGCGGGCGGCGCTGTTCGCCCTGTGCCTCTTCCTGACGCTATGCGTATACGCCTCGGAAACGGGAGGTCAGGCGGCGGAGGCGAAAGGCGAGACCGTGCGCGTCGGCTGGTACGAATCGCCCTTCAACATCACGGACAAGTTCGGGCGGCGTTCCGGCTACGCCTACGAGTATCAGCAGAAAATCGCCGCTTATACGGGCTGGAACTATGAGTACGTGGAGGGAAGCTGGCCCGAACTCTATCAAATGCTCCTGAACGGCGAAATTGACCTCATGTCGGATATTTCCTATACGGAAGAGCGGGCGGAGCAAATGCTGTTCGCCTCGTATCCCATGGGCGCCGAGCAGTATTACGTCTGCGTTTCCACGCAAAGAGACAGCGACCTTAGCGCCGAGAATCTGGATTCCTTCAACGGAAAGAAAATCGGGGTCAGCAAAGAAAGTTTTCAAGAGGGACTGTTCCGCGATTGGGTCGCCCAAATGGGGGTTGACGTGGAAATCGTGGAGCTGATGACGGGCGAGAGCGAGAACATCGCGCTGGTGGACAGCGGCGAACTTGACGCGTATGTCAGCATTGACTCGTATGGCGGCGTACACAATCTGATGCCCGTCGTGCGGATTGGCTCTTCCGACTATTTTTTCGCGCTCAGTAACAACCGTCGTGACCTGTTGCCGGAATTGGAATCCGCTCTTGAGCAGATTTATAATGAGAGCAGATATTACAACCAGTTTTTACAGGAAAAATACCTTGATTCCTTATCCATCAGCTTCTACTGTACGCGGGAGGAAGTGGACTGGCTTTCCGGACACGGGAAAATTCGCGTGGGCTGTGAGGACGATTATCTCCCGTTTTGCGCGCTGGACGCGGAGACCGGGGAAGTCACGGGAGCCTTGACAGACTTTTTTAATCTGGCGTCCAACGTGGTGCAGAACGCGGAGCTTCCGTTTGAGGCTGTCCCATTCCCGACGGTTAGCGACGCGATGGAAGCCCTTCAGCGGGGAGAAATCGCTGTATTTTCCCGGTGGCGATGGATACCTACGACGCCGAGGAATACGGCGTGCTGAATACAACGACGTGTATGCACACGGAAATGTACGTGTCGGTGAGAAGCGCCTACCAGCGTTTTTTCTCTCTGGAGGACGACATCACCGTAGCCATTGAGGACGGCGACGTGAATTATACGACGTTCCTGATGGACTATTTCCCGAACTGGAAATACGTATACTACGAGAGCAAGGAAGCCTGTTGTCAGGCCGTGTACAGGGGTTACGCCGACTGCGTGCTGACCTGTAATTACCGTCTCAATCTGAACAAGGATTTGTTTGAAAAGTACGGGCTTGCGACAATTTCCACAGGCCGGGCCGTGTCGTTTTCTTTCGCCGTCGACAGACAGTCGGAGCGCCTGTATTCGATTCTGAACAAGGCGATTAATTTTGTGCGCGATTCCACGATTGACGCTTCCCTTGCTACGCATTCCTATGTGGACAAGGGCTTCACCCTTCAAGACTTCCTGCGGGCGAATATGTTCGCCATTCTCGGTGTCGCAATGGTGATTTTCCTCGTCATTGTCACGCTCCTGATTAAGAGCCGCCGCGCCGAGAGAAAAGCCAAGCAAGCCCTGCGCGACTTGCGGGAATCCTTAGGCCGTGAGGAAAAGCAGAAGAAGGAACTCAAGGCCACCAAGAAAAAAGCGTATGTCGACCCCCTGACAGGCGTAAAGAACAAAAACGCCTATGTGGAGGCGTCGGATTCCCTGCAACGCCGTATCACGGACGGCTTGGAGCCGGAATTTACCGTCGCGGTGTTTGACGTGAACGACCTCAAACGCGTAAACGACGTGGAAGGCCACGAGGCCGGAGACCGTCACATCAAAAACGCCAGCATGATAATTTGCGACGTATTCAAGCGCAGTCCGGTTTTCCGTATCGGCGGCGACGAGTTCATGGCGATTCTGGAGGGTTCGGACTACGAGAACCGCGAGGAGTTGGAGACGACGTTTAATCAAATCGTGGACGACCATAAGGAACAGGGCTTGGTTGTGGTTTCCGCCGGGTTCGCGGACTTCGACCCGGAGAGCGATTCGACGTTCAAGGAAGT
>JAFSOM010000411.1 GCA_017447005.1 Oscillibacter sp. | reverse complement strand
TTTCGCGCCGCGCTGTCAAGCGTCGTTTTCGCGGCGGCGAAGTTCGCCCCCCTCTGTCTCTGCGCGACATCTTCCCCCGCGCCGGATGAGGGCAAGTTTGATTTCGCTTAACGCGAACACCTTGAAAGGTAGGATTAAGAGGAGGTTCTGCGGAAAGCGGGGCGTTCAGGGCAGGAACAGTTGCGCGGAGGAATCGCCCAGCAACAGCGCGGAGCCGTCGGAACGCATCATCACGCCGCGCACGTTTTCGGCGCCGCCCAAGGACGCGTACACGCCCAGAGCAAGATTATACACTACAAGTCGGTCCGTGTAAAGGGCCGCGAGGTAATGTCCGGCGGCGGAAATGTCGACCACCTCTTCCATGACCTCCACAGAGCCGAGTTCGGCGCCGTCGTCGTCCACGGTGACGAGCTTCCCCACGCTCCCGGACTGGTAACGGCTGAGGTACAGCGCGGTAAAGCCGTCGCCGCCCGTATCGTATTCGCGCAGCCATGCGCCGTCGTAGTCGTAACGGGCCGCGATTGCGCCGTCGGCGGTGAGATGGACAAGGCAGGTGTCGCAGACGGCGGTCAGTCCGGCGCCGTTCTGACGCAGTTCCAGCGGCAACGCGTCCGGGATTTCGCAATTGGTTTCGGGTTCCTTCTCGTCCAGACGGTAGTAGAGCGCGTCCGTGACGAAGACGCTTTCGGACTGTCCGAGCGTCAGCGCCGCCACGCGGCGGTTATCGTTCAGCGCGCAGGCGTCCATGACGAACCGCCGCGACGAATGGAACTCAAACACGGGTTTCATACGCATATCGTAGACGCGCACGGCGCCTTTGTAGCCCTGTCGGCCCGTCGTGACGGACAGCCATCCGTTGCGATTGAACCGCGCCGCGAGGAACGGGCCGTCGTCGTCGGCGGTGAGGGACAGCAACGGGCCGCTTTCGCTCAACGCGTACAGCTCCGAGCCGCCCACGTCCCACGCCGCGACGCGGTTGCCGTTGACCGAGAGCGCGGGCGAGTTCATACGCACGGGTTGCGACCAGATTTCGTCACCGTCGGCGCCGATAAGCCTTAGACTGGTATCGGTCAAGACGACGAGCGTATCGCCCAGCGCGGCGAAACGCGCCGAGGGCGAGGCCGGATACGAGTATACCCGGGCGGCGTTGTCGCGGCTACCGTAACGCAGATAACGGCGCACGGCGTCCAGTCCGGCCCCGTGCCCGACGGTCAGCAGTAACGCCGCGCCGAGCGCGAGCCACAAGAGGAAGAGTAACAGCAGGCGTTCGGGAAGCGTCCACGGGCGTTGGAAGGGGCGTCGGGACGTAGGCGCGGCGTCGGCGGGGAGCAGTACGCCGCCCGGGTTATCGTCGGGGAAGTCCTCCCAGCGGAAGTCGTCGAAGTCGTCGGAATCGGGCGCGGACGCGTCGAAGTCCGTTTCGGATTCGGAATCCGGCGCGGGAGACGGTTTTTCCGTCGCGCCGGACTTCTTTCCGCTTTTTTTCTCCTTTTCGGAAGCGTTCTTTCCGGCCTTCTTATCGGCCCCGGACGATTTTTTTTCGGTTTTCTTATCCGGCGCGGACGATTCCCGCCCGGTTTTCTTATCAGCCCCGGACGATTCCCGCCCGGTTTCCTCCGGCGCGTCGTCGTCGGGCGCGGGTTTGTGATAGTCAGTCATGCAAGCGTCCATCCTCATACCAAAGTTGTGTCAGGTACAGTCCCCCGGGCGGTACGGTCGGCCCCGCCGCGCCGCGTTCCCCGCGTTCGAGGATACCGGGGATGTCCTCCGGCGTCAGTTTCCCCTCCGCCGCGTACAATACCGTGCCCGTAATGGCGCGTACCATGTTATACAGAAAGCCGTCGGCGCAGACGCGCAACTCCAATAAATCGCCCGTTCGCGTGACGTTGCACCAGTAAATGTGTCGCACGGTAGACCGGGTTTCCGTGCCCACGGAACGCACGGCGCGGAAATCGTGCGTACCCTCAAACATCTGCGCGGCGCGGTTCATCACGGTTTCGTCCAGCCGTTTCGGGTAGAAATGCGCCCGATTGACGTAAAACGGGTTACGGATACGCGAATTATAAATCCGGTAGGCGTACTCCTTACGCAGACAGGAAGTGATAGCGTTAAACTCCGGCGCGACTTCCAGCGCCTCCCTTACGGCTATATCGTCCGGCGTATGCGTGTTGACCGCCAGCGGGAGACGGTCAAGGGGTATCCGCGATTCCGTGCGGAAGTTCGCTACATAGCGTTCGGCGTGTACGCCCGCGTCGGTACGTCCGCAACCGGTCAGGTGTACGCGTTCCCCGGTAATCTTGCCGAGCGCCCGTTCCAGCGTGGCGCAGACGCTCACCGCGTTCTTTTGCACTTGCCAGCCGTGATACGCCGTGCCATTGTACATCAGTTTCAGCGCGATATTCCGCAACGTCTCCGCCTCCTTTCGTTGCAAATGCGCGGACGCGCCGCCCCGTCAGCCGGGAACGGCGTTTCTTACAATCCGAATCGGCCCAGCGCGAACACGACGACGCAGATACCGCCGCCCAACGCCAACGCCGTATAGTCACGCGGCGCGTATTGCAGGACATGCAGACGCGTGCGACCCTCTCCGCCGTGGTAACAGCGGCACTCCATAGCGGTGGCGAGTTCGTCGGCGCGGCGAAACGCGCTGATGAAAAGCGGTACCAAGATAGGAATCATGGCCCGGGCGCGTTGAATCAGGTTTCCGGATTCCAAATCGGCCCCCCGCGCCTTTTGCGCCGACATGATTTTGTCCGTCTCCTCAATCAGCGTCGGGATAAAGCGCAGGGCGATGGACATCATCATAGCGAGTTCGTGCACGGGTACGCGGAAACGCTTCAGGCCGTTAAGCAGACGTTCCAGCGCGTCGGTGAGGCTGATGGGGCTTGTCGTATAGGTCATGAGGAACGTCCCCATGATAAGCAGCATAATGCGCAGAACCATAAAGACGGCGGTTTTGAGTCCGGCGTCGGTGACGCGCAGAAAGCCCAGACGGAAAAACTCGCGTTCGCCGGGGGTAAAGAAAAGATTTAAAACCGCCGTAAAGACAATGATAAACAGCACGGGCCGCAGGCCGCGAACCATAGCCTTCGGCGGCACTTGCGCGACGCGTACCGCGGCAATCAGGCACAGGCACATGAGCGCGTATGTCACGACGCCGTCCGCGCTGAACAGGGCGATAATATAGAACACGGTCAATAGAATTTTCGTGCGCGGGTCGAGACGGTGCGCGACGGTATCGCCGGGGAAATACTGGCCTAAGGTAATATCTTTTAACATCGGGCCGAACTCCTTTCAGGGTTTGCCGCGGATAGGCTGATTCAGGACGCGCCGCGCAGACGCAGGATTTCCTTTTCGAGCGCGTCGACGGTGTACACGGCGGGACTGACCGCGACGCCGCGCCGACGTAAGGCCATTGCGATACGCGTGGCGCGTGGGGCCTCCAGTCCCGCCGACAAAAGCTCCTCGGCGCGGGAAAAGACCTCCGGCGGCGTCCCGTCCATGAGTATCCGCGCCGACTTCATGACAAGTATCCTGTCGGCGTTTTGCGCGATTTCGTCCATACTGTGGCTGACAAGCACAATCGTTTTGTCGCCGTTGCGCTGATAATCGCGGATATTCGCCATGAGATTTTCGCGTCCGGCGGGGTCAAGTCCGGCG
>JAFSOM010000410.1 GCA_017447005.1 Oscillibacter sp. | reverse complement strand
CGCGCCAATCGTGTCGTTGGAGTGCAGAATCACCGTTTTCCCGTGGTAATCCAGTTCCTGCTCCTCCGCAGCGATATTAGGATACCGCTTCACCACGTCAGAAAATTCCTTGACAAGCGCATCCGTTCCGGCGGCGGCATAGTTGGCGGAATCCGCCGACGCCCGGACGCCCCAGAGCCATATGACCCCAAGCGTCAGCGCCAGCGCCGCCAGTGTCCGCGCCGTCCGTTTGATTGTCATGCAAACCGCCTCCCAGTTTTGCGCCTCACAGTTTCCGGCGAATCGTCAGGACGTTCTGCCCGTTCTCGTAACAATACGACAGGCTGTCCATGCTCTTTTTGACCATGAAAATGCCGAGTCCGCCGATTTGCCGTTCCTCCGCCGGGAGCGTCACGTCCGGGTCGGGATTCTCCAGCGGATTATAGGGCGTTCCCCAGTCGCGGAACGTGATTTCCGCGAAGCCGTCCGAAAACTCAATCGCAATGACCGCCTCGCCCGTCTCCGCGCCGTAGGCGTAACGGGCGATATTCGTGAACAGTTCATCTATGGCAATGTCAATCTGCGTCTGGGCCTTCAAGGAACAGTCGTGCGCTTCCAGTCGCTCATCTACAAAGGCCGTGACCGCTTCCAAGTTTTCGATTGTCGCCGCGATTTTCAATTCCGGCATAAAACATTCCTCCCCCTGTCAAACAGTCAGCGATAGCGCAGGCAGAGCATGGTAATGTCGTCGAACTGCGGCGCTTCCTTCACAAAAGCGTCAATCTTTTTCCGCACATCGCCGATAATCGTTTCCGGGGCGCTCTCCGCATGGATGTTAAGCGCGTCTATCATGCGTTCCTCGCCGAACAATTCCTCTTGCGCGCTGGTCGCTTCCGTCACGCCGTCCGTATAAATAAACAGCGCGTCGCCGTGGCTTAAATCGGTTTCGTTCTCCCGGTAACGCAACCCCGCCAGAGTCGCCAGCGGCGGGCCGTGACGTTCCTTCTGCAGTTCAAATTTCTCCCCGGCGCGGTAGAAGGCGGGGTACTCATGTCCGGCGCTTGCGGAGATGAGATGTCCCGTGGAAATCGTCAGGACGCCCAGCCATACGGTTACGAACAGGCCTTCGTCATTGCTTTCGCAAAGCTGATTGTTCACGTCCGCAAGGATTTGGCCCGGATGAATATCCGTTCCCGCGTCCTGTTGCGCCCGGTTCTTTAACAGCGTCTTGGCAATGACCATAAACAGCGCGGCGGGCACGCCTTTGCCGGATACGTCCGCCATAACTACGGCAAGATGGTCATCGTCAATCATGAAGAAGTCATAAAAATCGCCGCCGACTTCTTTCGCCGGATTCATGGTCGCGTAAAGGTCAAATTCCTTGCGTTCCGGAAAGGCCGGGAAAATGCGCGGCAACATATCGGCCTGAATTTTCGTAGCCACATTCAATTCGGCACCGATACGCTCCTTTTCGGCGGTGACTTTCAGCAGGTTTTTCATGAAACGATTCATGTCACGCGACATGGAACTGAGCGCGCCGGAAAGAGATTCCAATTCGTCGCCCGTGCGAATTTCCGGGTCCTTGAACGTGAGCGCGTCCGGGTTGTCCTGTCCCTGACTGCTCGAAACGAAACTTTGCGCGGAACGCTCCAGTTTCGTCATGGGCGCAATCACACGCCGGTTGAGCCAGCGGTAGAGCGCGTAAAGGAACAGCGTTGACAGGACCGCGATTTCCGCCAGCGCAATCAGCAGGTATTGGACGAGCGTATCCCGAATCTCACGCATATTCAAGTCCGCCGCCAAAATCGCAACCGCGTTCCCGGAAGCGTCCAAAATGGGAAGCAGGCCCGTGTACATGAAGCCAAATTCCGTATAATTGCCGTAATAGCTGATTTTCTGCCCGCCGTTCATGGCGTCCATATAGAATTGCACGACTTTCGGGGAATAACTCTTCCCTGTCAGCCTGCCCAGCGTGACGGAATCGGCGCCATTTAACGTCTCCCGTTCTTCCGCCGTCATGCCCGCCATCACGTCCATCATGTTGTCGGATTCGTTCAGGTTCAGCGGCTTTATGATATACACAAATGTGAAGCCGTAGTTTTCCTTAATCCGGTCAAGAAAATTCTGCGTCCGCTCAAACTGCGGGGATTTTTCCCCGCACTCAATGCAGGCTTTCATGTCCTCCCCGTCGATTTCCGTCATGGTCAGGCGCAGGGCGTCCCCGATGTAGGTCTGATATTTCTCAATCATCCCCTGATAGTAGATAATATAGCCCAGAAGGGAAAGCGTCATGCACAGCAAAATTACGAACAGCCCGCAGCCGAACAGAATGCTGCGCCGGAGAGGATTCCGGTATGTTTTCATTCTTTTTCCATCTCCTTTCGATTCAAGACAAAGTGTCCGGCGCCAAGCGCGGCGATTCCGCCGCAGAACGCGGATACCGCCCCCAGCAGCGGACGACGCGACATCAGACGCGCAAACACAATCGGCCCCAGCGATTCGCCGATATTTTCCGTGAAGTTATACACGCCCATTGCGCGGTCCTCGCCGTATTTGCGAACCGCTTTCTGTTGCAGGAACCATGTCTGTTGCAGGGTCTTTCCGTAAGCGGCGGCGACGCCCAGCATGAGCAGGGCCAGAACCACGCCCAGCATATTCGGCATGAGCGCGTAGGTCATCACGGCAATGACATTGGTCAGGAACGCGGCGTACATGCCCTTATTGCCCAGCAGTTTCGTCACGCGGCGCGTCAGCATGTCGCCCGTCAGTACCGCCACTTCTGAGTATAACATTATCAGAATGGATACCGTGGTCTCATCATATCCCATGTTTCCGCAGAACAGCGGCACGAAGTAGAACACAAAACTGTTGAAGACAATATAGGGGTTCTGAATCAGGACAATAAAGCTCATCACGGGCCTGTTGAACAGGAAACGCCCGAGGGAAATCCCCGCTTCCAGCGCTTCTTCCGTCGCGTCCGCGTTCAGCAGTCCCGCCAGTTGCCGCAACATCAGGTTTCCAAGCAACGACAGACTCAGCCACACAAGCGCCACTATCAGGAACACGGGCCGCTGTCCGATTCCCACCGCCAGCATGGAGCCTAACAGCATTCCGAAGTTGATTCCCGACAGATACGCCGCGTTATACAGCGTGAAACCCCATTGCTGATTGACCTCATCTTTGATATACGTCAGCAGGACATACGTCGCGTTCGTAATCAGGCCCACGCCGATACCGTCCAACAGCAATCCGGCGAAAATGGCGTAGTAGGAGGGAAACAGGAACATCAGCAGATTCCCGCAGAGGGACGAGAGCGTACTGAGCGTCATAATCCTTCCCAGCCCCAGCCGCCGCACGGCGCCGGAAGTGAACAGAGACATTACGCCAATGACAAATATATTCACCGTCAGCGGCAGAGAGGCCATGAAATCCCGCGTCGCGTCCGGGAACAGTTCACTGTTACGCAGAATCCAGACCGGAAGGAATGTCGCCGTCATGTTGTAGCAGGCGAACACCGCGAACACAAGCAGGCGAATCATATGCCCCGGCAGGGCGTTCGGGTCTCCCTCGCCGACTGCGCGCAGGTACACAGTCCGGTTTGCCAGCCATGCCATGACCTCGGAGATAATCAGCCAGATGAGCATGAGAATGACGACGACGGACAGGAAAATCTGGATTTGCAGGCGCGTAATCATGT
>JAFSOM010000409.1 GCA_017447005.1 Oscillibacter sp. | reverse complement strand
TACAACACTTCAGACACCAGAGGCAGTCAGGAAAGCCGGGGCGTAAACTATCAAAAGTTAGGAAAAGAGCTAATGTCTACGGATGAATTAGCGGTAATGGATGGTGGCAAGTGCATTTTGCAGGTGCAGGGCGTCCGTCCGTTCTTCTCCGATAAGTTTGATATTACCAAGCACCCGCAGTACAAATACCTCTCCGATTACGACAAGCGGAATACTTTTGACATCGCTCAATTCCTCAGCCGCAGACTGACCGTCAAGCCGGATGACGCTTTTGAAACCTATGAATATGATGCGCCGTCCGCTGATAATTCCGCGCACACCGCCGCCTGACTTTATCAAACGTCGGAGCGGTAACACAGACAAGGAGTGATTATCACGCAAGTACACATTCGTTCTCCTACTCCATATGCCTTTATATGCCACATCCGAAAGATTCTCGGATGGAAAAGAAACCGAAATATTTTCAGAAAGGATTCCCAAATTCCGCAGTCGGGCTTATGACTGACATAGCCCGCAACGGTTTCATTTGGGCAATTCAAAAAAATCCGGCTGATTCATGCTTTTCCCAAATTCTGCGCAATTTGGGAAAAGGAACGGATGTACAAGAATCTAAAATCGTACATTTGTTCGATTCACTTACCCATGGCATTCTTCACCAGCGCTATCGGAACCCTCCAAACTCTCGTTGTCGCACTCGGCGCCGGACTCGGCGTTTGGGGGGCAATTAACCTCCTCGAAGGGTACGGGAACGACAACCCCGGCGCGAATGTGCAGGGAAGTTAAGGTATCATTGACTGCCTATGGACTAAAGACGCCAGACCCCGTTATTCCAAACTAATCACGCCGAAAAACACGGATTTTACCAAATTCAGCATGATTTCGTTATTTTACGCCGATATGCGTTTTAGGGCGCGTCGCGGCGTTTTTTCTGCCCTTTGACACTCAAAAATGTACTTACAATTTCAGTTGTGAGCCATATTTTGTATCAAAGAAAGAATTTCTGACAACTTTCAGTTTCTATTGAACCGATACAACGATAAAAGCAGGAGATTTTGGAGATAATTCAATGTATTCAGGTATGAACTCGCCAGAAGAAGCGTCAGCACCTAACACATTTGAACTAAAGATGACAAAATGTCACTTCAAAATCTTTTCCCCCTCAAATGTCAATCGGCAAATAGTCGCCATTCGTTCATAAAACTAAAAAGGCAGACTGGGTTCTTCATAGTGTTCCAGTTCGTGTATTAAACTGAGCGTCGCTGTAACTATGCGCACGACATATGTTGCCTCAGAGTTATTTAGTACATTGTTGTCATGCGCATAGCTGTGGAGATTTCTAATTGAATTATATTTCTCAAAGGTGCCTATACTCATTTTCAACGTCTGATAGACAAAATCCGATTGAAATGCCCCAATTGCCTTATAGTATTTGGCGAGAGAGCCAGCTAAAATCTGAAGCGCATAATGCTCCCCTTTGTCATTAGCAATCAGGATGTTGTGTTTTCTGCAAATATCTCTTAAAAATCTCGTTGAATATGTGTGCAGTCGGTCAAGGACTAACGTGGGTTCGTTTTTGGCAAGTGCATTGTAAATATCATTTGCCAATATCTCAAATGTCTCACCCTGCTCTTGTGGAAGGACAATTCCGTACTTGTCATCATCGATAACAAGCAGGTCTACGTTTCTTACAAGAAAGCCAGAACTGCTGGGGCGCAGAAATTGCTGGATTCTTTCTTTCAGAAAACTCTTTCTGCATTTTAAGATAGATATGTCCTTCTCTGCCCCTGTTATAGTAAAATCGAGAGCCTTCCTGTCCCAAGTGTCCCCTTTTAAGCCAGCGTAATATGCGAGTCCTAAATCCTCATACTCAAAATTACACCGCGACAGGGCTTGAACAATATCTGCTCCGTCATTGTTTCTCAAGAAATGAACAAATTTCGTGGAGAAATTGTCAGGAATTTCGTAACTGAAATCATACTGTCCCATAGTAACATCCTCCGAAGCAACACTTTGATTTGAGATGACACCGGAATAGTATAGTAAACGACCTTATATTTTGCCTGAACCCGTTCGCCATGCCGCTTATCTGGCAACTTGCAGGATGAAATGGGGCGAAAATCTATGACGTTTACTATAAGTAGCTATTTCTTCCGTTTCGTTTTGCCTTTTCCATGCGTCAGCATAGCCGTTCCTCGCCCACGCTGACTGCCCATGAGACGCATCATGGGGGATTTTTGGAGCGCGGATATAAGACCCGCGAATTCCTCTGTGGTCAAATCATCATACGGAATTCCAAGCTGTTTGCAGAATACCCGCACCTGTTTCTCAGCCTGACTTCCCTTTTGGCTTTCCACCTCGTCAATATTCTCCCGTAAAAAGTCCATCATGGAAGTCGCGTCCTCGTCAGCAGTTGTCACATCCTGTTTATGGGCCGCACGGATGTCCCGTATAATGGCGTCAACATCATTGTGGATGGTATAAGCGAAATACTCATCTTCACGGATATGCGCCAGTTCCAAAGTGCGGACATAGAGGTCTACCTTGCGCGGGTCTTGTTTTTCCAACCGCTGGCCTTCCTGTACTTTCACCCGTATTGTATCCATGTAATCGTCCAACTGCTGAATGCTCATGCTGGCAATACGGTCAACATAGACCTCGATATCGGTCATAAGGCGTGGAAAATCCTTGTGCGCCGCCATTTCACACAGCAAGCGATTGTTAAATACGCGCTTTTTCAGCATATCCAGCATATCATCACTCAAATGCAGTTCGTGTATTTCTGCGTTTGGGTGATTTTTTTGTTCGGTCAGGCCCAGCAGATAATCTGTGGACACCCCGTAAAACTGCGCCAGTTTGACGAGATTGAAGGGACTGATGTCTTTATAGTCATCGGATTCGTACTTTCCAAGAGATGATTTGGAGATTCCTATCTCTGCGGAGAGTTCCTCCAGACTTAGACCGTGGGCGACACGGAGGTCTTTGAGCTTCTCCTGAATGGTCAGTGTGATGTTCATTTCTTAAAATCACCTAATATTCCAAACTGCAAACACCAGTATACAACAAATTTTAGGGAATTGCAACAGAAATTTCAACAAACTCCAAAAATTTCCGAGAGCGTGGAAATTTACCTGATTTTCAGTCAAATTCCTACCTTTGAGACATACGGGAGAGAACGAAAATTTTTGGTAGAATGTTCCTTGTCAACAGACATGGCACATTGACAACCGCATGACCGTCCGAAAGCGATATGTTTCCCGGTAAAGTAGGCCACGACCGCCATTGCCGCAGGCGAGAGCGTACCAAAGGAACCCATACGCCGCTGTGAAACGCAGGGGCAGGAACGGATTTGGAGAAGAACGGCAAATACATACGAAAGTATCAAAAATCAGTGATTTCATGAACATTTGGGATGAAATCGAATTTATCATTCAAAGGAGGATGCCAGAATGAAAATGGCTATTGACGAAATCATTGTCCGTCCGGGACGCCGGAAAGCGGGGGTATATGACGTGCGGGAGCTTGCGGAGAGCATGAAGGCGCTGGGCCTTTTGAACCCTGTCACCGTGTCGGCGAACCGCGTTCTCATCGCGGGACTGCACCGCCTTGAAGCGGCGAAGTCGCTGGGATGGACGGAAATTGAGTGCAACGTGAGCGATTTGGACGAAACGCGGGCGGAACTGGCGGAAATTGATGAAAATTATGTCCGTTGCAACCTGTCCGCAATGGAAAAGGCTGACTTAATGAAGCGGCGTAAGACGCTCTACGAGAGTCTCTACCCGGAGACACGGGCGGGCGCGGCGCAGGCGGCGGGCATGAACCGCGCCAAGGGCAACAACGTCAGTTGCACCGTGCAACCGACGAGGAAGTCCTTTCTTGACGACACGTCGGCAAAGCTGGGCGTTCACCGTTGCACGGTGTCGCGGATGGTTCAAATCTCGCAGAATATGACGCCGGAGGCGAGGGAAATTCTCAAAAACACGAACGCGGGAAACAAAACCCTGCTGGAAATCTCCCGCATGACGCCGAAACAGCAGGAGGAAGTGTCCACCCTGCTGGCAGAGGGAAAAATCAAATCCGTATCCGAGTATCAGGCGACGCAACCGAAGCCGCAGAGAGAGTATGACCACAGCGGCCCTGACCTGTACACATCCTTCACCCTCACCGCCACGATGATTCGGAAGCGGCTGGAAACTTTCAACACGCCGGAGAATCAGGCGGCGATGTCGTTTGTCACGCCGGAGGATTTCGAGG
>JAFSOM010000408.1 GCA_017447005.1 Oscillibacter sp. | reverse complement strand
CGGGGCGGGGAGGAAACGTCGCCGCGGGAGTTACGCGCCCTCATTGACCGCGTACAGAGCGGGGAAGTGCGATATTGTCCGCACGGGCGGCCCGTCGCCGCAAAATTTTCTAAATTAGACATTGAAAAACTCTTCAAAAGGGTGTAAAATAAATCATTGTCAAGATATTCACAATCTGGACAGAGCGGTTCCGGACGGAGGCGGCCCGGCCCCGTCCGATAATATCCGCCTTTTTAATTGCGCAATCCTGAAATTTTTCCCGCGCCGCTTGCAATTTCCCGTTCCGTTTCCAGTTTCTTCTTGAACGGCCCCGAAAAAAATCGGCCCGTTTACGAATATACCTTATAAAGTATGCCCATACGCCCGCGCCATTTGCGGACGGCGCCCATGGAGAGGAGGAGTGACTATGCAGGAAACTGTCATATGCGTCGCCGGGCCGACCGGCTGCGGCAAAACCGCGTTAGGCGTCGCGCTGGCGCAACGGTTCAACGGCGAAGTCGTCTCCGCCGATTCCATGCAGATTTACCGCGGCATGTCCATAGGCTCCGCCGCGCCCACGCCCGACGAAATGCGCGGCGTTCCGCATCATATGATAGCCGTCGCCGACCCGCGGGAAACGTGGTCCGTGGCGCGTTACGTCGAAAACGCCGTGCCCGTCATTGACGACATTCTCTCACGCGGGAAGCGTCCGTTTCTCGTCGGCGGTACGGGACTATGGATGGAGGCGGTATTCCGCCGGGGCGGATTCGCGCCGGGACAGAGCGGCGGCGCCGTCCGGCGGGAACTGGAGGCCGCGTTTGCCCGCGACGGTATCGAGCCGTTGTTAGAGGAACTGCGCGCCGTAGACCCCGACGCCGCCGGACGCCTGCACCCGTCGGATACGAAACGCGTACTCCGCGCCTTGGAAGTCTACCGCGAGACCGGGAAGACCATCAGCGAACACAACGCCCTGACAAAGACGTTGCCGCCGCGCTACCGGGCGATTTGGCTGGGACTGCGTTACCGTGACCGCGCCGACATGCGCGACGCCCTCGACCGACGCGTTGACGCCATGATGAGCGCGGGACTGTTGGACGAGGCGCGGACGCTTGCGGAGAACGTCCCACGCGGCGCCACCGCGCTACAGGCCATCGGCTATAAGGAACTCTTACCCGCGCTGGACGGAGAGAAGCCGTTAGCCGAATGCGTGGAGGAAGTCAAACTCCGCACGCGTCAGTACGCCAAGCGTCAACTGACATGGTTCCGGCGCAATCCGGAGATGTACTGGCTGGAACGCGGCCCGGACGTGGATTTTTCCGGCGTCCTACAAATTGCGACAGAATACCTTACGCGTTGTGGCGTATGCTAAAGACAGCGGACATACCGGAAGCGCGTCCGCTTTTGGGTTCGCGCCGGACGGACGCTGTACGGGCGGAAACCTGTACAACGTTTCCCTATATCGGGCCATTCCGTACCCCGCGGGACTGCCCCATGTCGGGCCATTCCGTACCGTGCGGAGATTCCCCCGCGCCGCGCCCGTCCGGAGCGATAACCCCAAATAAACAGACAAAGGAGCGAGAAAACCATGCAGAACAAGGCGAACTTACAGGAGCTTTTCCTCATCCGCGCAAGACGCGACCGGGTGCCCGTCACGATGTTTCTGATGAACGGCTTTCAAATGCGGGGTATCATCACGGGCTTTGACGCTTTCGCCGTCATTCTCGACAGCGAGGGGCGCCAGCAGATGATTTACAAGCACGCCATTTCCACAATCGCCCCGTCGCGGCCCGTGGACTTGAGCGAGGAGCGCACGTTTTTATAATCCCTTCGCCACAGATACCCGCAACGACGGGACAAGCATACATCCCCGGGGCTGTCGCCGACTGTCCCGAACAGAGATAGAGATAGAGAGGAGCGCGTTCTATGAGCATTCGCGGCTGGGGCTTCCGTATTCTGGTGGCCCTGCTGGTTCTCTTATCCGCCGTGTATTTCGGTTTCCAGACGTTTCGCTATTTCTCCGACCCGCTTTCCACAACCGTCGTATGGCTTTACCGTTTCGACGAAAGCCTAGAGTTGAACGGCTGCGTGATTCGGGAGGAATCCGCGTTGCCGGCGCGTGACGGCGCGTTTATCCGTTCCAACCGCGCCGAGGGCGAGCGCGTATCCGTGGGCGGAGCCGTGGCGCGTGTCTACGCCGACCAAAACGCGCTCAATACGCAGACGGAGACCGACGCGGTGGAACGGCGCTTGGAGCAGTTGCGTTACGCCCGGGAGACCGCCGTCAGCGGGGAAGTATCCTCCAAGATGGACAGTCAGATTTTTGAAACGATTCTGCGCTACCGGGCCGCGCTTGCGGCGGAACGTCCCGACCGGGCGCGGGAAGAAGGCGCCGAACTGCGCGCTATGATTCTCAAACGCGATTATGTCCCGGCGGATTTGGACAATCTCGACGCGGAAATTGGCGCGTTGGAGAGCAGTCTGGAGGAATTGCGGGAACGCGCCGACCGGGAAGTGCGTAAAATCACGGCGACGCGCTCCGGGCTGTATTCATCCGTAACAGACGGCTACGAGGCCCTCTTAACGCCCGCGATACTCCCCACGCTGACCCCGTCGGAACTCGCCGCGCTGGACCCCGACGAACGCGCCATTTCCTCCGCCGGGAAGATGGTCTACGGCGATTTCTGGTACTACGCCGCCGCGCTCCCGTTGGAACAGGCCGAGGAACTGCGGACGCGGACGGATTCCGGCGGCGCGTTGACCTTGCGTTTCGCCCGCGGCATTGACCGCGATTTCCCCGTGGAACTGTACCTTATCGGCGAGGAGGAAAACGGGCGGGCGGTCGTCGTGTTGCGCTGTCAGGAATACTTGTCGGATGTCACGCTTTTGCGCCGTCAGAAGGCGTCGCTGATATTCGGAAGCCGGGAGGGCTTGCGCGTCCCCCGGGAGGCCTTGCGGCTGATTGAGGGCGGTCAGGACGAGGAGAAACGGCAGGGCCTTTACTGCGTCGTCGGTACGGAGGCCCGCTTCAAGCCCGTGGACGTAACCTATACGGGCGCGGACTTTCTGCTGGTCAAGCCCTCCGAGGGCGCGTCGGACATTCTTCGCCTTCGCGCCGGGGATGAGGTTATCTTGCGGGCGCGTGACCTCTACGACGGTAAAATCGTCGCCAGTTTCGACGGCGTCCGCTGACAAACAGATATGCGTAACGCCTCGAAATCCCTAGCGTTACGAACCTTACGCGGAACCCCCCTAAATCCCCCCTTTCAGGGGGGACTTCCCGAAACATGTGACGTAATTTTATCTATATTTACGTCTCAATGTCCGTTCCCCCGCCCCTGAAAGGGGAGAGGGACAGGGGGAGGGGTTATCGCGTAGCTTGACAAACACGCGCTTCGGGCGACGGAACGCCCGGAATCGGAGATACGGAATAGAAAAAAAGGAGTGCAGGGAGTCATGTCTATCGCGGAGAATATCGCGCTGGTACGGGAGAACATCGCCGCCGCCGCCCGCGAATCGGGCCGCAACGGTCGGGACATTACATTGGTAGGCGCCAGTAAGATGAACGACGCCGACGCCTGTCGGGAGGCGGTCGCGGCGGGTATCGACGCGCTCGGGGAAAACCGCGTGCAGGAAATGCGGCAAAAGCTGTCCGAACACGCCTACGACGGCGCGCCGCTTCACTTTATCGGCCATTTGCAACGGAATAAAGTCCGGCAGGTTGTCGGGACGGTCGATTTGATACAGTCGGCGGGTTCGGAGGCGCTTCTGCTCGACATCGACAAGGCCGCCGCCGCGCTCAATATCGTACAGCCCGTGTTACTGGAAGTCAATATCGGCATGGAGGCCGCCAAGAGCGGTTTTACGCCCTCGGAACTCTTCGCCGCCGCTGAAAAGGCGCTGACCTTGCCCCATGTCAGCGTATGCGGCGTGATGGCGATTCCCCCCTTTGACGCGTCACGCGACGAAACTTTACGCTATTTTGCCGAAACGCGCTCTCTTTATGTTGACATTAGAGAGAAATTGTTTCATAATGGGCCTATGGAACTTTCCATGGGAATGAGCGGCGATTACGCTGACGCCGTTCGCGCCGGGGCCACGATGGTACGCGTGGGTACCGCTATCTTCGGCGCTCGCCATTATGATACGGGAGGGGCAATAACATGAATCTCTTTGAGGAGTTTAAAAAGATTACGCACCCCTATGACGACGAGGACGATTACCCCGAGGAATATGAGGACGACGACACGGATACAAGAGGCGGGCGGAACGCTTACGACGACCGTCGCCCCAGAGGCGCGGAGGAGCGCCGCGGGAAACTGGTCAGCCTTCACGCCCCTTCGCAGTTAAAGGTGATGCTGGTCAAGCCGGAGCGTTTCGAGAACGCCGTGGAAATCGCCGACCACCTCAAAGACCGCCGCACGGTTGTGTTGAATCTGGAATCCACGCCGAAAGAGGAGTCCGGGCGTCTGCTGGACTTCCTTTCGGGCGTGGCCTACGCCGGAGAGGGGAAAATCAGGAAAATCGCCGCCAATACGTACATCATCACTCCTTATCACGTGGAGATTGAGGGCGATTTGCTCGACGAATTGGAGCGCGGCGGCGCCTATTTCTAATCCATGTCGCTCGCTTTTCACAGAACCCCTTAAATCCAATGTCATTAACTTTCCGCGAACCCCCCTAAATCCCCCCTTTCAGGGGGTACTTACCGGAACTTGCAAGCGTTGTTAAGTCCGTTTCCCCCGCCCCTGAATGGGGAGGGGGACAGGGGGAGGGGTTTTATAAGCGCTCTAATTCCCCCGACGCGCCACGCAATGACGCTTTTCGCGCCGGTTTGCCCCGGCGTTACCGCAATCATACAGAGAGGACGAAGTTGCTATGCTCAAACCGCAGGAAATTTTTCCCCATACGTTTGCGAAGTCCATGTTTCGCGGCTACAATATGACCGCCGTGGACGAGTTTCTCGAAAACGTGGCGGAGGATTATTCCGCGCTCCATCAGGAGAACGCGACGTTGAAATCCCGCCTGAAAACAATGGCGGATAAAGTGGAGGAGTACCGCGCCACCGAAGAGGCCATGCGTTCGGCGCTCTTGGCCGCGCAACGTACCGCCGAGGGTATCATCAAGGACGCCGAGGCCCGCCGGGATGAAATCCTTACCCATGCCAGCGACGAGGCCTTGTCGCGTCGGGACGACTGCCGTAAAGAAGTCGCCGAACTCGAAGAGCGTATGCGGCGGGCGCGTACCGAAATGGCGCGCTTTATCGCGTCGGGCCGGGAACTGTGCTCGCAGGAGTTGAAATTCTTGGAGCAGTTGCCGCAAATGCAGGTAAACGTGACCTTGCCCGAGGACGCCGAAAGCGCGGAAACGCCGTCGGAGGCCGCGCCCGACGCCGAAGCGCCGTCCGGGGAGGAGACCGCCGCCGTCACGCCGCCCAAAGAGGAACGCGAAAAGCCGGAAAAGCCGGAAAAGATTCCGTACTACCAGAAACGGAACATCGACGCGCCGCATTTGGACGAACTCAAATTCGGTCAGTCGCTCAAAAAGGACTGAACCCGCATTT
>JAFSOM010000407.1 GCA_017447005.1 Oscillibacter sp. | reverse complement strand
GTCATTGCGCTGTCAAAGTACGCCGTTACCTTACTGTCGGTGTCGGTAATGTCATCCATGGAATCGCGGGACGATTTCTCCGCAAGGTCATAGAGACGGTTTACGCTGTCTTGGGAGTAAAGGCTGTCCTTGACGTACTTGCCCTGAACGCCCAGCGTGAGGTCGCGCTTTGAGGCGTCCACAGGGAATAAGGCGCTTTGATACTGCCACAACGCGCCCAGCGTGTTATTGCCCAGAAAGTCAATCTGTTTCGGGGAGAGGTTGAGCGCGTCGCCGACGCTCTTCGCCAACAGAGACGTGGAACCCGTGTAGCGTTCCCGCGGGGAAAGTCTGCGGTCGCGGGCGGATTCAATGGGCATTCCCCGGAAATCGGAATTGGCCCATATCTGCGCCATCGGCCCTAAAATGGTGACGCTTCCAAAAAAGCTGGAAGGATTCAGCGTGATAACGTCAGATAGGGCGTTCGGAAATTCGGCGGTCGCGGCGTAGCCCCAAAAGCCGTCGTAAGCGTGGCGATTCCCTCCGATAGTGCGTTCCATCAGGGCGCGGAAGAAATTTTCAGGAATCAGCATTCCACGCGCTTTGGGAATGCCAAAATATTTGCCGTCCCCTATCGGAATACAGTAGTAGGAGTTTTTCGTATAGGTGGAAAGGCGGCTGTAGGATTTCCGGCGTTCGTCGGTCATGCCGTTGAGCGCGTACTCTATCGCCGCGCCTATCAGACTTGCGACAAGGTACGTGATTAACCCGGCCTTACCCGCATGAATCAGCATATCCATGTCTTTCATCATGCCCTGTACTCCGGCGTTAAAGAACGGCATAAAGGCGTTGATTGCGCGGGAGACTTTGCCGCCCTTGCGGAAATCCACAGTAGATTCCATCGCGGCGCGGAAAGCGGCTTGCGGGTTCATGCCGCTTTCCCGTCCCATGATATAGGTGGCGGCGCGGGGTCCGCCCTCTACTGTACGGGAGAGTAATTCGCTTGCCTGTAACAATAGGCTTATCGGATTCCATGCGCGCTTTCGGGGTTGAATTTCGGAAAGAACTTTTTTCGGGAGTTTTGTATCCATGGCCCACGCGCTGGAACCGCCGCCGCCCAGCGCGAGATACTCCATGTAATACGGATTGATATTCGGCGCGTTCCTTGCCTTTTCCGCCGCTAACAGGTAACTGTTCACGGTTTTGAGCAGAAGTTCCGCCCGGTGTCCGGACTTTGTGGAAATGAGCGCGGTTTGGATGTCACGGGGCGCGTTGGAGAACAGATTCCACGTGATGTTGTATCCGGTGATGAGCGAGCTGACGGCGCGTGTCACTTTATTGATAGGCTGAAGGAGTTCGTGCAACTGCGGCCTTCCCATATTGGCGAGGGCGTCGAACAGAAGCGGGTCGTTGATTTTGTAGACCTCCACCTCTCCGTTACGCCGGACGCCGATACAGTTTTCCGGCAGAAGCTGACGCGGGACGTACCACGACATCATGTCGCCCTGCTCCTCAAGGATGTTGAGCAACAGTTCCACGTCCTTTTCCGGTAAGTCGCTGTTCGTGACGCGTTCGGCGATTTCCGCCTTGATTCCGGCGATATTCGCGGTCTGCTTGAACACGGGCGCGTGAACGCGTTCCATGAAAGCGGCGTCCAGTCCGTAGGCGTCCGCCGTGTCGATAAGTTCCAGCATACAACGCTGATGAACGCCCTGATACACGAACTTGGCCACGGAGTTTATCATACTCTCAATGGGGTGGATAATGTCGCGTCCGCTTCCCTTGGCCTTCTTGATGGGGTTCGGCTGATTGGCGAAAGGCCTGTGCGTCCCGAAACCCTTGGACGCCGCTATCACGTCGTCCATGACGCGCCGGAACGGGACGTAATACGGATGTTTGGCGCGCATCGCGTCGTACTGCTCCTGTGAAATCAGTCCGGTTTCCACGACGTAAATTTTCATGAAACTGTCCCAGAACTCGTAAAGGGCCTCCGACGCCGCTTTGAATTGCGGATACTGTTGTTCCAGTTCCTTTTCGCGCAATTCGCAGTAGAGGAGATTGTTTTTCCGGTCATTGGCGAGCACGCGCTTGTCGTCGGCAATCCATGACGGCGCGTTCCGCACAATCAGGTATTCCCCGAAGGCGTTAAACTCTTTCTCGTCGTTGACGTTTATCCGACTCAGGACGGTACGCAGTCCCGGGCCTTTATACTGTCCGTCAAGGTCGCGCAAGTCGTTCGTGAGGATGAAATGCGCCATGCTGTCAGCGTAAGCGGCGTTATAGAATTTGTCGGAAACCTTGCTCCCCATCATCTGCGACAGTTTCTTGACCGGATAGAGGGAATCCACGGTTTTCTGTATAATCGAATCTATGACGTTACTGAACCGTTCCCGCCGTCCCCGGTAATCGGGGACTTTCTCGTCCATACGGCGAACGGACGACTGCGCGGTTTCCGTGTCCAGCGCATAGACGGCGTTGACTTCGTCAGCCATAGCGAGTAGCCGGGCTTGGTCGGCGCCGGAAAGCGTGGTCATGACATAGCGGTACGTCTCCGGATACTCCGCCGCCGTTTGGACGCGGTTCTGACAGAAACGCCGGAAAAACTCCGCCATGCCTTCGTCGGGAAGCTGGTCATTGTCATATTGCGCGGCGAACTGCGGGTCGAGATTGTCAATCAGCTCCTGACGGATTTTCAGACGCGCCCGGACGGTGTTCTGTCCCTCTTTCGACAGGCGCACGGTTTCGCTCATGCCGCCCGTCGGATTGCGCAAATTCTCCACAAGCTGATAGCCGTCCGTGATAGCGTGGCCCAGTTCGTGGATAAACACGGGCAAGTCGTTCGCCTGTTTGAGCCGGATACCGCCGCTCCCGATTCCCGTGCCCTGACGCTGATATTGTCCCCTAGCCCCGCGCACGTGTCCGGTGGTGACATGCCTGCTCCATCCTTGGCTGTACTTGCGGATGATTTCGGCAATCCGTCCGGGCGTAACGTCGGCGTCCCCGACGCGTTCCGCCGTCCAGCGTTCGGGATGACTGCCCATGGTCGCGGCCTTGGCGGATTTCCCGGCGTCTCCGGATTTCGTATCTTTCGCGGCGCTGGTATCGCGGAATTTCAGTACGCCGCTCCCGTCGTCCGTGACTTCCCACGCGGGGACGGTATCGCGGAACGCGGACGTTTCCGGCGTCGCGGCCTCGGGCGTTCCGGACGCGCTTTCGGCGTCGCCGGACGGCTTGCGCTCGTCGCTCAACTCCGCGAGAATTTCCGCCTGACGCCTGCGCTTGCGTTCGAGTTCGGCGGCCTGCGCGAACGGCGCCGTTGACGCTCTTTCCAGTTCCGGCACGGAGTTTTTGTTCGCTTTCAGACGGCTTTCCACTGCGGAAAGCGTACTGTCCAGTTTCTTGACCGCCGCTTCCAGCGTCTGAACCGTACCCGCGGCGGACTTGAAATTCACGGTTGCGCGGTACTGGCCCCGGCCCCGGAGAATCAGGTCGCCGCCGCTGGTCGTGAGTAAGTCGAACCCGGCGAACGTCCCGATTCGCTTTGTAGTTTCCGGCCCCTGTCCGGGCTTGAGAAACTTCTGCGCGAGTTTGATAAGCTGTTCGCCCGCCGCCTTGCGTTCCGTGACGCTTTTGCCGTCCAGCGTAATCGCAAAGGCCTTGCCGGACGTATCCCGGCGCGTGGCGATGTCGGCGCGGAGACGGGCGGCGGTGTCGGTATCGGCGGCAATGGCGGCTTTGGCGGCTTTGAGCTTATCCTGCGCGGCGAACGTCTCCCGACGGTGGGCGCGTTCCAGTCCTTCCAGCGACGCGATTTCCGACGTAAGCTGGAACTGCTCCTGAATGAGCGGGTTTCCCGACGCGAGCGCCTTGATTTCTGCGGCGGAGAGCACGTCGGAATCTCCCTCAAAGCTGTTTCCGGTAAAGTCGCCGGACATAAGCTGTACAATAAACGTCCATTTGCGTTGCAGAATGTCCCATGAACGGGCGTCAAAGGTGTTTTTCGTGATATAGACGTAAACCGCCACCTCGTCGTTGACGTTGCCCTGACGCAGAGCGCGGCCTTCGCGCTGTTCGATGTCGCCCGGGCGTTGCGGCGCGTCGAGATGATGCTCCGCGACGACAAGGTTTTGGGCGTTCATGCCGACGCCCATTTTCCCCGTACTGCCCAGTAAGACGCGGACGCTTCCGGCCCTCACCTTATCGAAAAGCTGATTGCGCTGCTCCACGCTTTTCGCGTCGTGGATGAACGCGATTTGCTTTGCCGGAATGCCCATGCCGACAAGGATGTTTTTCAAGTCCTCATAAAGAGTAATCGCTTCGGCTTGGGCTTGGGCGTCCAGCGCAGCCTCGGCTTGGACGAGTTCCGCCTCCGCGCCTTTCGCCGACGCGCTCCCGGAGGACTTCGGCGTGAAGTAGTCGCAGAAGATAATTTGCGTTCCGCGAATGTCCGCGCTGTTTTTCCACCTCTGAAAGACATTTTCCGCGCATTTCATGATTTTTCCGTCCGGTTCATAAGGAAGCGACGGGTCAATCATGTGTTGGGAGTAAGAGAGTTTCCGTCCGTCCGTGCCGATTTTCAGGATATTGTCAACCTTCGGGTCAACTTTGCGATTTTTAATATCCTCGGCGCGTCGGGCGAGAACCCGCATTTCCTCCTGTTGCCGCTCCGACGCTTCGCACTCTACAACGATACGTTTGCCGCCTTCCATTTTCGGGATTTTCAGGCCGGGAATGTCCGTTACCACGTCCATGAACTGCGAGAACATCTGTTGCAACGCCTGAAGATTGTTGTAGCGGGAAAGGGTGTCTTTCAGGCGTCCGCCCTGTCCGCTCGGACTGATTTGCAATTCCGTCCGGACTTCCGCGAACTGGTTCGCCCACGCGTCAAAGTTGTGAATGCCCCGGGCCGCGAGCGCGTCGGGCTGGAGGTAGTTCTGCATCGTGTACATCTCCACGACGGAGTTCATGACGGGCGTCGCCGTGGCGAAAACAATGCCGCGCCCGCCGTTGAGCCGTTGCAGATAGCGCGTTTTCATATAGAGGTCAAACGCCTGCTGACTGCCTTCCTTGTTGCCCATGCCCGTGATATTGTTCATGTGCGTCGTGTAGAAGAGGTTCTTCATATTGTGCGCTTCGTCCACGAACAGGGAATCGACGCCTAAGGCCTCAAAATTGATATTGTCGGCGTCCTCCTTTTTGTCCATGAGCTTTTTCAATTCGGCTTCCAGATTGGCTTTTTTCTTTGCCATCTGCTTGACCGACGGCGAACGCCCGTTTTTACTGTTGGCTTCCTCCTCCAGCGCGGCGGCGAGCTGGTCAATCTGTTCCTTAATAAATCCGGCGCGGCTTTCGGCGCTCATGGGAATGGTCTTGAACTGCTCATAGGAGAGAATGACGGCGTCATAGTCGCCTGTGGCGATACGGTTGACGTACTCTTTGCGGTTTGCGGCGGAGAAGTCGTCGCCGGGGGCGAGAACTTTCGCGTTGGAGAACAAGTCGAAAAACTCCCGCGCCCATTGTCCCGTGAGGGCCTTCGGCACGACGAACATCGGCTTTTTCACAATGCCAAGCTGACGGAGTTTCATAGCGGCGGCGGCCATTTCGTAAGTTTTCCCGGCCCCGACGCGGTGCGCTAAAAGCGTATTCCCGCCGCTGTTGATGATTCGCCAGATAGCGTTTTTCTGGTGCGGATTGAGCGTGATTCCAGTGTTCATGCCGCTGATTTCAAGTTTGCTCCCGTCGTAACGCGGCGTCACGGAGTTATTGAAGAGGTCGTTGTAGAGACGCGCAAGGATTTCGCGGCGTTCGGGCTTGCGGAAAAGCCAGTCCTGAAACTCGGCCTGAATCTCTTTGGCCTTTTGTTTCGCCGCTTCGGTGGCGTCGGTGTCCAGAATCCGGCTTCCGTCGCCGCGCTTCCGCCAGACGTTCAAATCCTTGTTGTTGAGCGTCGCGGCGAAAATTTCCACGAAAGTCTTGTCTTTCGTTCCCCACTTGGTGGTGTTGAGCGCGGACATTTTGAGGGCCTGTTTCGCGTTCCGGGAAGGCTCCACGCGGTATTCGCCCAGCGCGTGATTGTAAGTGACGCGGAAATGTCCGGACTGCCGGGTCATTTCCTCGGCGAACGCGGCATAGATTTCATCCGGAACCCACGTCGCGCCGATTTGGACTTTGATATTTTCCGCCTCAATGTCGGCGGGGATGATTTTTTCAAGGGCCTCCACGTTGCGCCGGTACTCCGGATTGCCTTCGGCTAAGGCTTTGGCGTCCGTGAGTTTGGCGCGGACGTTTCCGGAAAGATACTGTTCCGCCGTTTCAAGATTCCCGTCGCGGTTCAGGAACGCGAGACCGCTTTCCAGCAACGTCTTTGTGACGGACTCGGGCGCGTCGCCCGTCAATTCGGCGATACGCTCCGCGCTGACGGCTCCGGTCTCGTTCAGGGAAATCGTCAGCGCGTCCTCCACGCTGTCGGCATGGGTTGCCGTGACATTCGGCGCAATCGTGTTTTTCTTGAAAATATCGGCTTTCGTGGCGGTTTTCGTGTCCTTATCGTACTTCTCCAGCGACATAATGAAAGGCCCGTCCGTATCCCGCATAATGACGCTTCGGTTTTCGTGCAAGGGGCCGTAACGCTTCAAAAAATCGTCGTACATGGCGTTCAGGCCCTTGCGGGAGGCGTCAATCTGCGTTTGCGGCGCGCCCGACGCCTGAAAATCCATCAGCGCCCGCGCCCCGTCACGCATGGCGATGACGGCTTCTGTCTTGGCAATCTGCGTCTTGGGAATGTCCGTCGCCTCGACGAGTTTGCCGTCGGCGTTCCGGTAGATTTTGCCGTCGCGCTTGACCAGTCCGCCCTGTTTGCCCTTGGCGGCGTCGGCGCGGATTTCGGCGCGGATGTCCTCTTGGGTACGCCGCACGGGGTACGACATTTTTTCCGTAACGGTCGAGAACGCCTCTATGATTTGCTCCGTCAGAGACTTGGACGTGCCTTTCGGCTTCCATGTCAGCCCGTCGCCGTGGTACATGCTCCCACGCGCCGCGTCGCCCAGAACCATTTCCGGGTGATGTTTAAAATACTCGTTGAGGAATCCGGCGCCGTAACCGTCGCTGGTGTGGACGCTCTGGTAATCGGCCCCGATGAACGCTTCCCCGGCGTAAGGCTTGCCGGGTTCGCGCTTACGGAGAATCAGAATGTCCGTCACAACGTCCGTTCCGGCGTTGGACTTGAACGCAGTGTCGGGGAGACGAACCGCGCCCAGCAAATCGGCCCTCGCGCTGATGTACTTCCGGACGCTTGATTCCCGGGCGTCCATGGTATAGCGGGACGTGATGAACGCGACAATGCCGCCGGGACGGACTTTGTCCAGCGCCTTGGCGAAAAAGTAGTTGTGAATGGAATGCGTGATAAAGTTCGGGTAATTCTTGTCCACGACGCGCAAATCTCCAAACGGTACGTTGGAAATCGCGGCGTCGTAATAGTTGTCGGGCAACAGGGCGTTTTCAAATCCCGTTACGCGCACGTCGGCGTTCGGGTACAACGCTTTTGCGATACCGCCCGTAATTGGGTCAAGCTCTACCATCGTAAACCGGGACTTCCCGCGCAGATTGGCGGGCATGGCCCCGTTGAAGTGACCGATTCCGGCGGACGGCTCCAGTACGCGCCCGCCCGTGAAACCGATGTGTTCCAGCGCGGCGTATACGCCCTTTATGACTTCCGCGCTGGTGTAATGGGCGTTCATGGTAGAGCGTTCGGCGGCGGCGTACTCCTCATCCGACAGCAGAGTTTTGAGCTGTCCGCGCAAGGTTTCCCATTCGGATTTGTTCTTGTCAAAGATGTCGGACAGTCCGCCCCAGCCGACGAATTTGGAAAGCGCGTCCTGTTCCTCGGCGGTCGCCGGACGGCCTTCAGATTCCAGCGTCCGCAGAATCCGGATTGCGTCAAGATTGGCCTTGGCGCGGGATTTGGCCCCGTTATGGAGTTGCAAGCCGCCTTCCGGGAACGTGAAATCGCGTCCTTTGGGCGCGGCGGAACGTTCCTTTTTTTCCTCGATTTGCTTTTCGGTACGCGTTTCCGGCGTCTCGGATTGTTCCGCTTTTGTCTCCGTTTCCGTCGTTTCCGCTTTTGCGGACGCCTTTTTCGGCTTCTTTTGCGCGGGTTTTTTCTTCGCTTCCGGCGCGGACGCTTGCGGCGTTTGGGCCGGAGACGCCGTTTCCGGCCCCATCGATATTTCCGGCGACGGCGTTTCCGATTGCGTCGGCGACGGCGTCGGCGGTTCGCTCAGTCCTCCGGAATCCCCCAGTACCTGTCCGCGTCCTGCTCCGGCTCCCCGAAGTATACGTCCCTCATGACTTCCAGTCCGCCCGACATGCCCAGCGTGTGGTAGTTGTCCCCCAGAAACATCCCGATGTCCTCTCCCGCTTGCGTCAGATACTCCTTCAGCGTCCCCTCTTCCTTCAGGCGCTTGATTTCTTTCGGTCTCCAACGCGCCATCCAGTCCAGAAGCCACCTCCCGTAGTGCGGGAGACTCCAGTACTCGTCTTCCGTCAGAAACGTCAGCGAGCGTTCCTTCTCCATTTCCCGCGCCCTCTGTTGCAATTCGTCCATTGTCCGTTACCTCCTCCGGATTTGTCGTGACGCTCTGCGCGTCCGTCTGTCCGACAGCATACCCGGACGGCGCGGAATTGTCAACGCCGGAAAACGTCGGAATGGTTCGCGCCACGCTGATGAGCGCGTCCCTTGCCGCTTCGGGCGTGGGAAGGAAGTCCCTCCAAACGTCGTTGGCGGCGTTTTGGATGTACGGCGTCTCCTGCGGGTCGATACGCCGGATTTGCGCGAGCGCGTAATCCTTCCCGCGCCGGATTTCAAAGCGTAAACCGCCGACATCCACGCGGTCGTATTGGTTCAGCCCGTCGATAAGCTCCCGCATGGGGCCGGACTGCGGCGCGGGCGTCTCCGGGACGGGCGCGGAAATTTTCGCGTCGGCCTTGCCTTCGGCGCCGGGTTCTTTCCTTATGCCTGTATTGTACTCGTCCGCAAGGCGCCGGATTGTCTCTCCGTCCGTGGATGCGGCTATCGGGTTGTTTGTCGCATTGTCCCAGACAGCCCACGTATAGGGGTCGTTCGGATTTCCGTCCCAAGGAATCATGCGCGTACTGTTTGCTTTTTGCGTGACGC
>JAFSOM010000406.1 GCA_017447005.1 Oscillibacter sp. | reverse complement strand
TTTCAGGGGCTTTTCGTCGGTAGGATTGCGGAAAAACGCAACGGCTTCTTCTCTGCCGTCGCCGTTGAGGTCGATGAGCTGTACCGACTGGATATTGGAGCCGGATGTAGGCGCGGCGTACTCGGCGCCGCCGCTGAGAATTTCCGTCAGCAGGGCGTTCAACTCCGTATATTTGGCGGGCAACTTAGGCAATGCGTAGAGTTCTTGGGGATTGAGCGTAAAACTGGGCGCGTTGGCGCAGCCGGTGAGCGCGAACAGGACGCATAAGAGGCATAACAGCCCCCCGGACAGGCGCAACGAAACCGCCGCAAGCGGACGTTTCATCATGTCGGATTCTCCTCTCCGCCGTAAAGCGTGACAGCGTTTGTTATCATAGCATATTTTTCACGTTTTGGGTAGTCCTTTCGGGCGGATTTTTCCCGGATTTTTGGCGCGTACCCCTCCAAGGCCGCCCCGGAGACGTAAACGCTACGCCGGAGACGTAAGAAAACGGCAAAGCCGCGCCGGGGATTGTCCCGCGACGCGGCCTTGCTGATTTAATATACGAGGATACGCGGCGAAAAAACGGGCCTTTCAGCCGTCTTGAGGGTTCGGATTGCGCAGACGGGCTATCGGCTCAAAGACGCCTTTGCCGTTATCGCGGAGGAGGATGTCGGGGATATTGTCGCCGTTATTATCCGCCAAGATAGTGTCAATCTCGCCGTCGCCGACGGTATCCATCATCACGGTATCGGGCGTCCCGTCCCCGCTGGCGTCGATGATGACGGTATCGAATTTGCCGTCCCCGGTGGTATCCATCACGGTAGTGTCCATTTTGCCGTCGCCGGTGGTGTCCACGTACATGGTATCAAAGCGCCCGTCGCCGGTGGTATCCATCAGGAGGCCGTTCATATTCCCGTCGCCATTGGCGTCCACCAGCATACTGTCGTGCTTGCCGTCGCCGTCCATGTCAAGGAGGACGCCGTCGGGGACGCCGTCGCCATCCGCGTCCACGAGCTTTCCGTCGGGCACGCCGTCGCCGTCAATGTCCACCATGTCCCCGTGTTCTCCGGTGATGATAATATAATCGGCGTTGTCCGCGTCGGCGGGAGCACTGTCCCGGTCTAGGCCGTCCGTGGAATCTAAGAAATCTTGCGTCATGGGTAAGTCCTCCTTATTCCTTATGCGCCAAAGCCGTCTTGCCGGATTCCGGTTTCCTGACAGCGCGGCAATGTCTTTTGAGCTAAGTCCACTCTCTTTGCATGCGTTTTTCGTCCGTAATCCGTCACTGTGAGACAGTATAGCGGCATTTTGTCAACCTGTCAAGAGGTTTACGGCGCATTTTCGGAGAGGGTATGCGTGTAGTAATCGTTGGCAAGTTGTCCGCAATCGAACCCCTCCCCCTGTCCCCCTCCCCTTTCAGGGGCGGGGGAACAAAACCCGAAAGGGCGATAAGAAAAACAAATTTCAATCGGAAACGCGCTAAAAATGCAAATTTTAAGATTCCCCGCTCTTTTTTTCGTACCCCCGCCCCTGAAAGGGTAGGGGGACGGGGGAAGGGGTTTTTCGCTCGGATATTCGCTTGCTAACAAAAACTTTACGCATACTCCGAGAGGAAACGCTTCCGTCCGGAGAGAGCGCCGCGCAGGTTGAAAACTTTCCCTGTAAAATCATCTTCATATTGACATTCGCGGAACGGGGACGGTATAATGAAAGCGTATGCAAAACAACCCTTGGATTCGGATGGGACGGGAGGATTTTTACGTGAAGTCATGGAAAAAATACCGCCGCTTTTTACGATTATCCTATTGTCGCTGTCCGTTCTGAGCGGATGCGGCGGGCGAATGGGAGCGCGTACCTTAAAAATGACCGTCGCCGCGCCGGAAGATTCGGTATGGGGCGTCGCGGCGGATACGTTCGCGCAGTTGATGGAAGAGAATACCGACGGACATTGGCGCGTGGAAATTTCTTACGCCTCGTCGGAGGAGAGCCGCGCCCAATCCTTGGAGCGTCTGCTGGACGGCAAAACCGACGTTGACCTCCGCGCCGTGTCCGAATGGCAAAGCGCGGAGCCTGCGCTTTCCGTACTCTCATTGCCGTGGCTGTTCACGAACTATCAGGACGTGGACAGGCGTCTGTTCAACGGCCCGGGCGGGGAGACGATATGCCGCCTGATTCGCGCCGTCGGCCCGGAGCCGCTCGCGCTCGCCGAGAACGGTTTCCGGCAAATTACCAATGACCGCCGCCCCATATCCGCGCCCGCCGATTTCCGCTGGCTGACGATTCGCGTACCGGGAGAGGGGCCGGAGGCGTCGCTGTTCGCGGCGTTCGGCGCGGAGCCGGTTTCGATGAGCTGGGATGAAACCTTTCCGGCCTTGCGCGACGGCGACGTACTGGGTCAGCAAAATACGCTGGACGCCATCCGCGCCGCGAAAATCGACTGCGTACAGCGTTATTTGACGGTCTGGAACAGTTCGTATGACCCCGTATGCCTGAGCGTGTCGGCGGCGCTCTGGGAGAAACTGGACGCCGAAGAGCAGGAAACGTTCCGCGCCGCCGCGCAGGAGGCTTGCGCCGCCGAAATATCCGCGTCCCGGGCGCGTGACGCCGAAATTTTGGCCGGATTCCGCGCCGGGGGCGTGCAAGTGACCGTATTGACCGAGACGCAAATCCGGAATTTCCGCGTAGCCGCCGAGCCGCTCTATGACGCGTGGAGGGAGCGCAACGGCGAAGAATCGCTTGCCGCGCTGGGCTATTCCGGTTAAGACGCGCATATTTTCACAGGGGAAACCTTTAACGCCTGTCACATCAGCGGGGAAAACTGGGGGGATTATGTTGCTTATTCATCGTATATCCGCCGAATGGAGGAACCAAACGCGGGACGCGCTGGAACTCCGGGACGGTTTGAATTTGATAGAGGAACGCGGAGAAAACGTAAAAACGGACTGGCCCGCCGTCATTTGCGCGGCCTTATTCGGCCCGGACGCCTACGACGCGGAACTGACGCGGGTCGAGGCGGAGTGTCAGGCGAGCGGGCGCCATATCATCGTATCCCGCGCCGCGGACGCCGACGCCCCGGAATTTCAGGCGACGGATGAAAACGGCGACGCCGTGGAGGATGTCACGGCGGAAAGCGTCGGGGAGGCGCTGACCGGCGTCAGTCGGGACATATACGCGCAAATTGCCTGCGTTTCCGTGGACGCGCCGTCCGACGGGGACGGGGAAACGCTACGGGAACTTCAGACGCGCATTGACCGGGCGCAGGCGCGTATTACGGAACTGGAACAGCAGGAAATGACCTTGAATCAGGAACTGCGCGACGTGGACAGCGGACAGGCCGCCGAAAATCTCCCGGAATTGTCCGTCCTGACCGCCGCGTACGCCGCCATGCGCGAGAAGCTCGAAGCCGACAACGTGCCGGAACTTGACAGCATTGCCCGTCTGCGGGGCGCCATTATCAATATCATGACCGCCGGGAAACAGTTGGACAAGGCCGAGGCCGAACAGGAGGCCGCCGAACGCGTCCTTGCCGACGCAAAAGCGGATGTCGACGCCATGCCCTTTGCGGGTATGACCCCCGAAGAGGCGGAGCAAAGCGCGTTAAAACTCCCCTTCAAGCCTGTCATTCCGAAATGGCTTGCCATTGCCTTTGGAATCGCCGTCGTGATTGGCGCGGCGTTCCTGTTCCGGAATCCGGCGGTGTGGTACCCGTTCGCGTGGACGGCGTTTGTCGCGCTGGGGATTTTCGCCGGATGGGGCGTCAGGAAGCTGGGCGAACGCTGGGAAGTCATGGCGGCGCAAAGGCGCGAACAGTGGGAGGCCGATTTAATCCGTTACGCGGAGGTCTACCGCGTGATGGAGGAGGCGCAGGCGGCGGCGGATATTAAAATCGCGGCGGCGGACACGTTGCGCGAATCGCTGTCCACGAACGAGCGCGGCATTTTACGGGAAATTCACCGTTTCGCGCCGGAAGTGTCGTCCATGCCGGAAGCCGACGCGCAGTTACGTTTATGCGCCCGTCGCCGTAAGGAACTGGCAATCGCGGAGACGGTGGTACGCAAGGCGGAGGCGTTGGAGGCCAAACGCGCCGCGCTGATGGCGATACCCGCGCTTTCGGCGATTGAGCTTTCCGACAGGCGTCAGGCCGCTTCGGACGGCGTTCCGGAAGTCGCGGACGGGGACGCGCAGACGGCGACGGCGTCGCCCGAACGCGGGAAACTCATCCGGACGCTGAACGCCGTCCGGGAGGAACGCGAGGCCTTACGGCTGGAAATCCGGCGTGACCGGGAGGAGTTATCGGAAAGAAGTCAGGCGGCGGCGCGGCGGCTTGCACGCGTCCCGATGTCCATATGGGACAGGGCTTTGTTGTCGCTGGGGACGCTCAAAGAGGCGGAAAACCTCCCCGACGACGCCTTCCCGAAAGAGCTTGCCCCGCGTACCGTGGAAATTTTCCACGCCCTCACGGACAATCAGCACGCGGAACGGAAAATTTTCACGCCGGGCCGCATTTCCTCGTTATTCTCCGGCGCGGAAGGAAGTAGCCTCAGAAAGTTTCTGGAGGCCCGCGACAGTCTGGACGTATTTTGCTTGTCCGTATGTCTGACCGTATTCGAGCGTACTTTCTCCGGCGCGGAGTATCCGCCGCTGATACTGCGCGATGTCCTCCGGGGATTCGACGAGCGTTGCCGCGCCGCTTCCATACGCTTCCTTGAAACCATGGCGCAAAACGGACAAATTCTCTTCTTCACGTCCGACGAACGCGAAACCTATACCCCCGGGGATTCCGCCGACGTTTGACCGCCTCACGCACGGATATTTTTTCGTTTTCTTTGAAATTTGCTCTTGCATTCCGCTTTCGGATGGTGTATAATGTCCCCGTTCCACGCCGGTGTGATGGAATTGGTAGACGTGACGGACTCAAAATCCGTTGGTGGCGACACCGTGTGGGTTCGAGTCCCACCACCGGCACCATACGCGAAAACGCGGAACGGGCGGTTGTCTCACAAATCGTGGGACAACCGTTATTTTGCGCCCGGAGGCCGTTTGTACGCCTGAAAGTAAAGAGTTCTATCTGAGCGGTGGAAGCGTCTTTGTCGCCCCCCGGAGCGGGGGGAGATGTCACGAAGTGACAGAGGGGGGCGATAAAAGGAACGGGGAGAAAATCTCTCCGCAAGGCGACAGAGGGGGAGAAAACAGCCCCCACCCGGCGCTGACGCGTCACCCTCCCCCAGAGGGGGAGGGCTTAGGGCGGCGCAACAACTCAAGTAGAGGATTTTTCGTTTTCTGACGCCGCCGACCGCTTCCTGTGAAA
>JAFSOM010000405.1 GCA_017447005.1 Oscillibacter sp. | reverse complement strand
GGTCTGGTACTGCTCCTCCGTCAACTCCGAAAAGACGCCCGTGTAATCCGGCATTTCAAACCATTCGATATGGTCAATAAGCCCCTCAATGAAGCGCCCGAACTCCATCATAAATATGTCAGGAGTACAGGGACGCTCCTTGTCCGCGTCCTTCAAATCCGCCACGATTTCCTTAATAGTAGGGGCGCGGCGGGGTTTCTCTTTCGGCGGCGGGGTTTCCGTTTTCGCGGCTTTGGGCGCGTCTCGCGCAACGCTTGCGGGACTGTCGCTTTTTTCGGGCGAATCCGTGTCCGTATGCCCGCTCTGTTGACGCTCCGATTCTTTGACGCCATTCTCATTCGATATTGGCGGTTCCAATACGGAAACGTCATGATTTTCCGTGCTGGATTGAGGCAATGAGGAAACGGAGACAGTCTCAACGGCGGCATTATGGGGAGATTCTTCCGCTTTTGGCGTTTCCAGTTTCACAGACATGGCATTATCGTCCTCCTGCGATTTATCTTCGCTTTTTTTATCTGTTACGCCCGGATTACCCGGCCTGTAGTCTCCAATAGAGCGGATTTCCCCGGAAACATACTGTCGCGCCGCTTCCTCTTGGTGTTCCGGGTCGATGTGGGTAAGTTTCAACGCCTCTTGCAGTTTGAACTGGTCATCATCAAAGGCTTCTTTTGCCTCCGGCGTCAGTTTTTGCGCTATACGAACGCGCCGTTCCACGGAAGTTTTAGAGACGCCAAGTTTTTCGGCTGTATCTTCCGTGAATGTTTTGGGTTTCTCAAAATCAAAACGGCGTTGCGCCGTTTTGATTTTTTCGCTCTTTCTGTCTCCTCCACGTTTCGTTTCAGGATGTAGCGCTTCGTAGATTTGTTTCCGCTGGAACAGAATTTCGCACTTCTGTTTCTCGGTTAAAGGGCTTCTCACAAAATTCTCGTCCATTTCCGCCAATTTTGCCCGAAGCCCTTCCACATTTATGACGGTACACTTTATTTTATCGCGTCCAAGAGCCTTCACCGCTTCCAAACGGTGAAGGCCCGCGATTAAAGTATGTCCCGTATCAACAACAATGGGGTGCATCAAGCCCACCTCGGCTATGCTTTTAGCCAAGTCCTCCACCACTGCCATATCCGCTTTGCGCCGATTGGGGTCAATCTGAATATCGGCGATTTTCAATAGCGTTACCACGCTATTATCTTCTGTGGCGGCGACGACAGATACCTGTTGTTCCATATTTCACCACGCTTTCTTTGTGTTATCAGCGGTTTTTCGTGTGTTTTTGCAACTCCAGACGGAGTTTCGCTTTGTTTCCGTCATCCTCTAAAAATACCATAAAGTTATAGGGTTTGCCGTCGTTTTTAGCGCGGCAGTCCGTGAGTTTGACCCTGTTGCCGTTCAGCAGAGCGGCGGCGACGGATTTCGTAAGCGTTATGTCCATGAATTGGTGTTGCTTCCAGAGAACGAAACGACAGGCGCGGTTTTCGCAGAAATAGCCCCGTTCGCTTTCGGTTACGCCCGCTCCGCAACGGGGACACCTGCCTATAATTTCCCTGCCGGACGGCGCGGCTTCTTCCACGGGTGGAAAGAGCGTTTCCGCGCCGGGAACGATTTGATAAGTCTCCACAAGCTCCCGCACAAGGGCGGCGATGCCGTCCGTAAAGCTGTCCGGGGCAAGCTCTCCGCGCTCGACTTCTTTGAGGCGGCGCTCCCATTCGGCGGTCAGCATGGGAGACT
Organism: Oscillibacter sp.; assembly: GCA_017447005.1. Taxonomy (GTDB): domain Bacteria; phylum Bacillota; class Clostridia; order Oscillospirales; family Oscillospiraceae; genus Oscillibacter. The sequence continues at coordinate 598 of JAFSOM010000405.1, read as the reverse complement.
GCAATGTTTCCGGCAGGACGGCGACCAGCGCGCTTCCGACAGGCGTGGGGATAAGACGGGTTATTTTCTGGGACTTTCGCCGCTCGATAAAGCCGGACGACACCAGCTTTTCCAGAATCGCAGCGCGGGTGGCGGGCGTGCCAAGGCCTTTCCGGTCGGCGTCCTCCGGCATATCCTTCGCCCCTGCTGTTTCCATAGCGGCGAGAAGCGTTCCATCCGTATAATGTCTCGGCGGCGACGTTTTCCCCTCCTTCACTGCCGCCATGTCCACGGGCATTCGCTGTCCCTCTCTCAATCCTTTCGGCAGAAGCGTCTCGCCGACATCCTCCGCGTAGATTTTCCAGCCCTTATCCAGCGTCTCCCTGCCCTTTGCGCCGAACCTGTGACCGAGGCATTCCGCCTCCACGACCGTTTCCGCGTAGCGGTAAGGTGCGCTGACCGCTTGAAACAGTCTCCGGCAAACCAGCGACAGGACGCGCCGCTCTTCCGGAGACAGCGAGGACAGGCTTTTGACCGCCGCGCTTTTTGTCGGGACAATGGCGTGATGGTCGCTGACTTTCCGGCTGTCGCAGACCTGTTTTGACCAGATTTCGACGGG
>JAFSOM010000404.1 GCA_017447005.1 Oscillibacter sp. | reverse complement strand
GTGGCGGCGTCCGCCGCGTCGTAACCGTAGGGCAGATAGACATAGGCCGTCTTGCGAAAGTCCCCGCCGCCGCGGGCGTAATCTTTTGTGTCGAAATCCAGCCGCTCCACAGTTCCCGGATGTTCCGCCGCTGTCCTGTACGCGGCGGGAACGGCGGTTGTCCATCCAGTTTGCGGCATGGACGCGGGGCGGGAATCCGTCTCACTGTTCCATGCGCGGCATAACGGCTTATAGCTGATTGCGTCCAAAAGAAATACCCGGTACATATGCGCGCCGTCCTCCACAGAAATTGTTCCGCCGTTCCCACGGCTGACGCCCGTTATTCGCCCGTCCGCGTCATACCACGCGGCCAGTACGAGCGTCCGGTTCCCGTCGATGTCTCCCTGAATCGCGTAATCTATGCGGTTTCCGTGACGTTCCGCCAGAACGGATACCGACGTTTCTTCCGTCATTCGTTGGAGCTTTAGGGAAACGCGTTCCGCAATCGCGCTATCGTCAGGGGCGAAAGTCGCCCGCGCCGCGCCGCAGGCGACAAGAACAATGAGCGATAGCGTAACCGTCAATAATACGGGCAGTTCTTTCATGTCAACTTTCCTCCTTCGCGTTTTCCTCGAAAGTTTAACGGCAGTATAACAAAATCTCGACCAAAAGTCAAGGCCGCTATTGACTTCTGGTCATGAATCTGATATGATTCCTGTATCCGGTAACTGAAAGTAACTGACTGTCAACGAAAAGAATGGAGGCGAGGCTTTTGAAACAGACAGCGCTCCGACTGCTGGCTTTGTTTGTCCTGCTGATTATCGGAACGTCCGCCGTTTGCGCGGCGGACGCGGAAAACGGAAGGCTGGCGTTCTCCGTGACCTTGCGGGACATCGCCGACGCCGATTACGCCTTCTGCGCGGCCTACGACCGTGACGGGAGAATGCTGGCGGTATCTTCCATCCCTGTTACGACGGCGGAACAGCGCGTACAACTGCCGTGCGAAAGGGCGGAAACCGCTTCGGTGAAAATCATCACGCTGAACGCCGCGTTTTCCCCGACCGGCGCGGTTCAGGTTCCCGACTGGCGCGAATCGCCGGATTCCAAAGTCATGATAGCCTATTTCGCCGTGGCGGAAAACAGCGACGTGGACGCGGTATCCTCCGCAAGCGTGATTTCGTCGGGCGACCCCAGAGGCTATCCGAAATTTGTGGCGGACGTTATCGCGGAATGGACGGGAGGGACGCTGTTTTCCATCCGGACGGAAACCCGGTATCCCGGCGTATACAATACGCTTGCGGATTACGCAAGAAACGAGAAGGAATCCGGGACAGTTCCGAAACTTGCCAACCATATTGACAATTTTGACGATTACGACGTGTTTTTCATCGGCTATCCAATCTGGTGGTATACGCTCCCGCAGGTCATGGTAAGTTTCTTTGAAGAGTATGACTTTTCCGGCAAGACCGTCATTCCGTTCTGCACCCACTACGGAAGCCGTTCCGCCGACACGTTTGGACGGATTGCGCAGTTTGAACCAAACGCCGCAATCGAAGAGGGGCTGTATCTCCATCAGAACAGCGTGACAGGGTCGGAAAGTCAAATTCTCTCATGGCTGGACGGCCTCGGATACGCGGAGACCGCGAACGCCTCGGCCGTGACGCTGGGAACGCAGACGCGGAGAGGCTTTCTCAATGATAACGTCTATCATTCCGAAACTGAAGGGGACATTCATTACAGCAGTTACATTCCCGCGAGTTACGACGGAAGCGAGCCTTACGCCCTGTTCATCACGCTTCCCGGCTGGGAAGGGCTGTACTTTCAGGGCGTGGGGGCGAATATGGTCGAGGATTTCGGTACGGAGGCGATTCAATACAACGATAACATGATTGTATTGTCCGCGCAGTTGAACGACTGGGGCGAGGCCAGCGCAAAACAGGCCGTCGCGCTGACGGAATATTTTCTGTCCCATTACAACATCGACCCCGGAAAGGTCTATCTGCACGGGATGTCCGGCGGCGGGGAAACCGGGTCGCTTGTGATGGGAACGCGCCCGGAACTGTACGCGGCGTATTTTATGACAGCTTCCCAATGGGACGGGGATTTGGAAGTTCTGGCGGCGGCTCGGACGCCCGTCTATCTGGCGGTCGGCGCGGAGGACAGTTATTACGGCTCCCAATCCATGCGCCGCGCCTACGAGACCTTGCGCGGCCTCTACAGAAGACAGAGCCTGAGCGATACGGAAATTGACGAAATTCTGGTTCTCAATGTAAAGAATCAGGATTACTTCACGGAACGGGTGCCGGAGTATGCGACTACGCACACTCTGAGCGCCTCAATGTAAAGAATCAGGATTACTTCACGGAACGGG